>JAIRTK010000102.1 GCA_031254955.1 Opitutaceae bacterium | reverse complement strand
TCGTCGCTGCGGAAGGGCGAGGCGGGGAGGTCGGAGCCATTATATAGCGGCGCCGGCGGGTCGTTGTCCCAGGCGTAGCGGACGGCGACCGGGGACTTCACCGCCGGGGCGGAAACGATGACCGTCCCGCCGTCGATGCGCGCCTTGGCGGGGACAAATTTTTTGTCGGCGCCGGCAAGGACAAAACCGGGCAGCGCGGGGTCTTTCGTCTTCAGGCCGGCGGCATGGGTGAACTTCACCCGCAGCGCGTCCTTTTCCCGGACAATGCCGTCGAACATCGGGCCGGAGAACTCGCCGCCGAGCTTGTAGGTGTTGGCGAGGGCGTTGAGGGCGAGGCGGCGTCCGACATCCTGTTTGTTTTTGGGATGGATGTCAGCGCTTTCACCGATGTCGATGATGACGGCCTGGCCGGTGTTGGGCAGCTTGAGCGCGCTTTCCTGCGCCTCGCGCTGGAAGGCCCAGCTCGCGCCGCGCCCGAAGTTGGCGAGTTGCACGTAGTAGAAGGGGAAATCGCCCTGCCCGAAATCGGCGCGCCACTGGCGGATCATCGACGGGAAGAGCGTGCGGTATTCGGCGTGGCGCCTGGCGTTGGCCTCGCCTTGATACCAGATCGCGCCGCGAATGGCGGCGGGCAGGAAGGGGACGATCATCGCGTTATATAATGCGGCGGGCTGGCGGCGGCTGCCGATGCCGTCGGGTTTGCCGGGCGCGCGGGTCGTGAATTTTTTCCCTTCTTTCTTCGCGGCGGCGCGGGCTTTGTTCCACCGGTCAATGTCGGCCTCGTATTTCGCCGCCTTCGCGGGATACGCCTTCACTTCATCCTGCCAGCGTTTGACGACCTCGGGCCAGCTTGGGTCGGCGGCAAGCGCCTGGGGACTCATCCAGACTTCGATTTGCGTGCCACCCCACGAGCTGTTGAGCAGGCCGATGGGAACGTTGAGCGCCTTGAAGAGTTCGCGTCCGAAATAATACGCGCTGGCGGAGAAGCCGCCGGCGGTGGAGGGGCCGGCCACCTCCCACGCCCCCTCGACATCGTCGCACGGCAGCGCGGCGGAGGTGAGCTTGGTCTTGAAATGGCGGATGAGCGGGTAGTTGGCGGCATCGGCGATTTCGGCGTCGGCGTTGAGGGTGCGATTGACGGTCATGGCCATGTTGGACTGGCCGGAGCAGAGCCAGACTTCGCCGACGAGGAGGTTGCGCACGGTGACGGTGTTTTTGCCCTTCGCCACGAGTTCGGCGGGGGTGGCGCTGGCCGGCATCGGCGAAAGCGTCACGCGCCAGCGGCCCATGTCGTCGGCGGTGGCCTCGGTTTTCTGGGATTGGAAGGTGATGGTGACTTTTTCGCCGGGGTCGGCGCGGCCCCAAACGGGCACCGGTTTTTCACGCTGGAGAACGGCGTTGTCGCGGAAGAAGGGCGCGAAAACGACATCGGCGCTCGCGGTCGTGACGGCAAGCGCGAGCAGGGCCGCGGTCGCGGCGAGGCGCGAGCGCAGGCGGATGGATTGTGGGGGAGACAGGCGGATCATGTTTTGCGGATTTATGGGTTGGTGGGTCGGAGCAGAAAAGATGGCTTGGAGTTCTTTCCTCCTTGTTCTTTTTCTTTATTCTTTCCTCTTTCCTCTTTCTCCCAATCAACGACGAACGGAGGCGGGAGAAAGAGGAAAGAGGAAAGAATAAAGAAAAAGAACAAGGAGGAAAGAAAGGGATTATAAATTCGGCGGAGGAGGGATTGGCGCGGGGACGCGCACGGTGAAGATTTGAGTGTATCCGGTTTCTTGTGACATTACGCGGCGGAGGCAGGCGATTTGCGCGCCGTCCGGGGAAAACACGCAGGCAAGCTCCAAGGGCGCGTCGCCCGGCTCGCGGCGCGGCGTGAGGCGGGCGGCAGCGCCGGAGGCCGCGTCGATCACGCACACGCTGCCGTCGATGACCGCGGCGATGCGCGTGCCGTCGCGGTTCCACGAAAACGCCGACGCGATGCCATGCGGCAGGCGCGTGACCTGGCGCGGCGCGCCGCCGTTGGGCGAGATTGTCCAGAGTTGCGTGACGCCGGCATCGTCCCGCATGAGAAAGGCGATGCGCGCGCCGTCGGGCGAACTGCGCAGCCAGTGGCGCGGCGCGGCGGCGACGCCGGGAAATTTGCGCGCATCGGTGAAGGTGAGGCGGCGCTGCGCGGTGCCGGCGGGCGGCGCGGGGCGGCGGGTCGCGGCGCCCTCCAGCGGCGCGTCGCCGGGGCGCGTGATGTCGTCGGGGATGTCCACGACAAAAACCTCGGCGTGCCGGCTGCCGTCGGCGGCGGTGACGAGTCCTTGAAACGCGAGGGCGCGCCGCTGCCGCGCGCCGTCGGCGCGGACGTAGCCGTTTTCGCCGAGCCAGCCTTCCTCGAAGGCGCGGCTGATCTCGTCGGAGCCGGGGCGGGGAGCGTTCACGGTGCGCGTGACGACGGCGCAGAAGAAGCCGCCGTCGTGATTGCGCGGATGGCTGCGCGCGACCCGCACGGGACCGAACGGAGCGGCGACGGCGACGTTGCGCTGGTTGCGGTCGTGCCCCATCGGCATGGCGCCGGAAACCGCCGGCGCGCCCCGTTGGCCCTTCGCCTTTTCGCCGGCCTCGTCGAGACGCGACAGGATTTCGTCGTCGTAGGTGAAGCTCAGCCACTGGCCGTCGGGGCTGTAAACATGCACATGCGACCCGCCGCGCAACGCGCCCGGCGTGAACGGCGGCGCGTAGTTCATCGCATCCATTGCACGAATGCGTCCGGGCCGGTGGACATCGACAAGCACCCCGCGGCGGCGCGAGAAACCGTAGTTCCAGTCGCTGGCCGGATTTTCCGGGCCGAGAATGAAAACGACGCTGGCATTGACGGGATGGAACGTCACCACGCCGCACCCCGCGCCGTCGCGCGAACGGTGGAGAACGCGCACGCGCCCCTCCTGTGTATCGACCATTTCGATACTGGAGCCGTCGAACTTCGCGCCGCCCTCGGAGCGCGTGTCGTAGGCGAGCCAGCGTCCGTCGGGCGACCAGCAGTTGATGTTGGTGAGCACGTGGTCGTGCGCGGCGGTCGTGATCTGGCGCTCGGTGTCCGGGGCGGAAACGTCGCGCAGCTGCGATGCGGCTGAAAAATGGAGCATGAAGAACGACGCATGGAAAACAAACCAGCGCCCCGCCCGTCGGACGCTGCGTGAACCCATGCGCCAGGCGCCCGGTTTTTTCGCGAGGGAATTATTCATTGATGTTGCGCGGAGGGTATTTTTTGGAGTGCGGCGACCTGTCGCCGCTTTCGACGTGGCGGCCTGCCGGCCCGCGACGATTTTTCCTCGGGTTTTCCACGGGCCGGCGGGGCGGCGCGACAGGTCGCGCCGTCGAAAGCGGCGAGAGCTCGCCGCACTCCATAATAGGCCTCGTGAGCATAAGAGGCGCCGTGAGCATAATAGGCCTCGTGAGCATAAAAGGTCCCGCGAGGGCGCCGGGTGTGTGGCCGCGTAACATCGGTGTGCAAGAGAACGAAAACGATTGTTTACCACGACCAGCGCACGGTGCCGTTCACGGTGTGGCGGCTGCGGTGGCTGGCGACTTCGAAGTCGTAGGAGAGTCCGAGCGAAAGCGAGTCATTCACGATGCTGCGAATGCCGCCGCCGACAACCTGGCCGCCGCGAGCGTAATCGCCGGCGCGGATCGTGTAGGGCGCCTGGGTCGTGTCGGAAACGAAACGCACGATGACATCGTCGGATTTTTCGGAAACATTCTGTCGCCACGCATAGGTAAGATCGACCATGCAGGGGCGGCCCCACGGCGTGGCAAACTGCCAGCTGGCCCGCACCGAGACGAGGCTTTGCAGGAGGTCCTGATCGATATCCGGATAGGCGATCGCGCTGTCCCCGCGTTCCTTGCAGGCGCCGAACTCGGCGTTCAGGTAGTGCAGGCCGACTGCCGGCTTGAGGGTGAAGGTTTGGGTGGGCTGGAAGACCAAACCCGCCTCGACGCTGCCGCCATAGTAGTTGGCATTGCTGGTGCCTTGGCTGATACCGCCATCGGACTGGTGGCGGGTGTTGTCGGACTTCGACCAGCCTGCCATGCCGTCGATGCCGATATAGAACCTGCCCCACTTGGCCGCGCCGTAGAGGCCGGCAAATTGCTGGTCGGCATCGCCCTTGGCATTGGCGTCGGTCTCCAAGGTGCTGCCGGCAAAGCCGCCGTAAACGCCCATCAGGTATTTGCGGTTTTTGGAGAGCGCGTCGAAACCGACGACCACGCCGTAGGTGTCCTCGGTGTGCCCGTATTGGTCGGGTGTCTCGTCGTAGTCAGCCGACGACGCGAAGCCGCGCATCCACAGCCCGTTGATTTTGGAGGAACGATTCGCCTCGATGACCGGGAGCAGGAAATTCTCGCTCATGCGATTATAGACGGCGGACATCGCAGCCGTCATGGCATCGAAAGTCATCGAGACCTGGACGGTGGGATCGAAGGAGAGGGTGATAAGCTCGATGTCGCCGTTGTCGGTCGCCCTCCACTGGACCATCTTGTTCGGTCCCTTGTCGAGGACCAGGGCGCCTTGCCGGTCGATGGTGCCGGTGCCCTCCTCCACGAGATCGTATATCCCATCCGCCACGGCTCCGGCGAAACCGATCACCGCGCCGTCCTCAAGCGTCAGCACCCCGCCGGTCAGGTCGAACTTGTTCAAGGCTCCGTTCAGCCCGTAGAGCAATTTTCCTCCCGAGGCCACGGTCACACCACCGACGCGGAGCGCGTTGGCGGTCGTGCTGTGCCCGAAGGAAACATACAACGCGGACGTGGGATCGATGTGCACATGCGAGGTGGTGCTGCCGAGGGCATGGACGCTCGAGGTCGGCAGCACAGTGGAATTGATGAGGTGAAACGCGGACAAACGGTTGCCGGAATTGCCGAAGGCAAAATTGCTGTCGCGCACCTCCACGATGCCGCCGCCGGTGATGGCGGAGTTGTAGGTCCCGCCGGTGATGGTGTTGAACTCCAGAACCGCCGAGGGCGACGAGAAGCTAACGGCTCCCGCGCCCAGGGCGGAGAGGTTGTTCTTTATGATCAGGCGCCCGCCGTCGATGCCGGTCGTTCCGGGGCCGCGCGCGCTGACGCCGGAGAGCGTGAGCGCGCCGCTGCCAGTCTTTATAATGTTGCCCGCGCCGGTGAGCGCTCCGGAGAACTCGGAGATGTAATGCTCCTCCGCCGCCAGCGTGAGCGTGGCGCCGCCGAGGTCGAGCGTGCCCGCGCCGTGGAGATGGCGGAGCGTCTGGTCCGCGCCGCCGGTCTCGAAGGTCGCGCCGGCGGAAATCGAGACGCCGGCGCTGTCCTTGAAAATGTCGGCGCGCGCCGCGCGGGTGACGCCCGACGCAAGCATGGTGATTCCCGTGTAGGTGTTGCTGCCGGAAAGAACGATGGTGCCGCTGGCCCGCACCCTCAGGCCGCCCAAGCCGCTGATGCCGACGGCGAAGGTGTTGTCCACGCCGGGGGCGGAGTTATCGAGGATGAGCTGCTTGCCATCATAAACGGAAATGGAGGTCAGCGCGCTGCCGAGGTAAACGCCGTCGGAACCGGTGACCAGCGCGGCGCTGTAAGTGGCGTCGGCGACGTTTTCCCTGCCGGTCGTGCCGCCGGGGACGTATTGCTCGATCACCGAGGTGACGGAACCGGCGACGGGATTGCCGTCGGTGCCGGTGAGCTTGAGCGTGCCCGCGCCGGTGATGGAGCCGGTGACCGCGATGACTTTCTCGCCGGTGGCGCTGCCGTTGTCGTGGTCGAGAATGTTGGTGGCGGGAGGCACCGCCGGGTTGAACTGCGTGGAACCGCCGCCCGAACCCAGGTCCATCATGACGGCAGTCTCGGCGCCCGCGCTGCCGGTGTTGAGCGTGCCCACGGTGAGGAGGCCGTCGGGCGAAATCCCGTTCACGGCAAATTGAATCGTGCCGCCGTCGAGGGACAGCCCGGCGATGCTCATGTCGCCGGCGGCTTTGTCGATGAGACTGCCCGCGCCCACGCCGAGAGAAGCAGTGGAAAATTCCGCGGCCGAGGTCGCATCGAGGACAAAGGAGGCGTCCTCGACGGCCAAGACGCCGGCGAACCCGGAAAGCGCGCCGGCGCCGAGCGCGAGGGTGCCGGATGGCGCGCCGGCGAGACGGACGGAGAGCACGCCGGCGGCGGCGGACGAGGCGGTGATTTTGTTGACCAGCGTGTAATTGCCGGCGGTTGGCCGCGCGAGGCGGATGTTGCCTTGGCCGATGTCGAGGGAGACGGCGGCGGCGAGCGCGGCGGCATTGATTTCGAGCGTGCCCGAGCCGGTTTTGGCGAGCGTGCCGC
>JAIRTK010000042.1 GCA_031254955.1 Opitutaceae bacterium | reverse complement strand
TCGCCGCCATCCGCAACGGCGGCGCGGCCGTCTCCGGCATGATTCACGCCTGGATGCGCGCTCAGGCAAACGCTTCAGATCCGGCCTAAAGTGTGATTATGATTGGTAAATGGTATGATGCCGGTTTCTTGAAGGCATGGGATTTCCCAAGTGGTGGGCATGGCGTCCATGACGTCCGTGCCGTCCGTCCGTCACGCCACGAAGCGGATGGCATGGGCGCAGCCGGGAGACGGCGGGTTGCGTGGCATGGGCGTTCTCACTCATGTTTTTGGAGGATGGCGGCGCTCCGCGCCGTCGCATGGGCGTGTCGCTCGTGCCATCCGAACTCATGGGCGGGGCGCTCGTGCCACCCGAATTTACGGGCGGGGCGCTTGTGTCATACCACTTTCCACCCGTTTTCACCCTTTACACCACTCCTTTTAACTACGGATTGCACGGATAAAACGGATTGCGCGGATGTTTAATTCATTGAAAAACAAAGGGGTTATCTGTGTTATCCGTTGAAATCCGTGCGATTCGTGGTCGGCTTGGAGGGTGTTTTTTAAGAAGGTTTTTGATTAAGAAATGGTGTCACTCGAAGCCACGGGCGGGTCGCCTGTGGCACGCGAGCCAAGCGGGCGGCGTGGGGGGGGCGTCCTTTCACCGCAAAGTCGGATTTTTATTAGAATGGGTCTTATGCGACTTGCGCGCCGTGCATGTCGCCGGTGGTCATGAATTGCCGGTGGAACGAAAACGCGTGCGCCAGCGAGGCGTGCGTGTGGCCTTTCTTGGTCGATTCGTAGTAGCGCGTGAGCGGTTCGCGGAAATCGGGATGCACGCACTTGTCGATGATTTCGCGGGAGCGTTCGGCGGGCGATTTGCCGCGCAGGTCGGCCACGCCTTGCTCGGTGATGAGCACGGCCACGGAGTGCTCGCTGTGGTCGAGGTGGCTTACGAAGGGAACGATGGTGCTGATCTTGTTGCCTTTCGCGGTGGACGGGCAGGTGAAGATCGAAATGTAGGCGTTGCGCGTGAAGTCGCCCGAGCCGCCGATGCCGTTCATCAGGTTGGTGCCCATGATGTGCGTGGAGTTCACGTTGCCGAAGATGTCCACTTCGATGGCCGTGTTTACCGTGATGATGCCCAGGCGGCGCACCATTTCGGGGTTGTTGGTGATTTCCTGCGGGCGGAGCAGGAGGCGCGGGCGGAAAAACTCAAGGTCCGCGTAGATGCTCTCCAGCAGGGAGGGCGCGATGGTGAGCGAGGTGCCGGTGGCGAACTTGCATTTGCCCGAGCGGATGAGGCCGATGACGGAATCTTGGATGACTTCGGAAAACATCTGGAAGTCCGGGATGTCGGGGTTCGCGCCGAGCGCGCCGAGCACGGCGTTGGCGATGTTGCCCACGCCGGACTGGAGCGGGAGAAACTCGCGCGGGATGCGGCCGACGGTGATTTCGTTGGCAATGAATTCGGCGACGTTGGCGCCGATTTTGTTGGTCACTGCGTCCGCCGGGTCGAAGCCGCCGACTTCGTCGGGGTCGTTGCTTTCGACGATGGCGGCGATTTTTTTCGGGTCGATTTTGACCACGGGCGAGCCGATGCGGTCGGTGCAGTTTTCCAGCGGGATGATTTTGCGGAAGGGGGGGTCGAGGGGTTCGTAGATGTCGTGGAAGCCGCGGAGTTTGGGCGAGTGGTAGCGGTTGAGTTCGATGATGACGCGCCCGGCTTGGTGCAGGAGGGTGGGCGAAACGCCGACCGAGGTGCTGAGCACGATTTCGCCTTCCGGCGTGATGTCGCAGGCCTCGACGATGGCCCAGTCGACCTTGCCGAGAAAGCCGCGCCGCACTTGTTGCGCGAGGTGCGACAGGTGCATGTCGAAGAATTGGATGCGTCCGGTGTTGATGCTTTCGCGGAGCGATTTGTTGCTTTGGTAAGGGGTGCGCCAGGAAAGGGCGTCGGCGCGGGCCAGCTCGCCGTCCAGCGAGTCGCCGGTCGAGGCGCCGGAAATGATGGCGACCTTGAATTCGCGTCCAGCCTCATGCTCCGCGCGGGCACGGGCGGCAAGGGCTTTCGGCACCACTTTCGCCGCGCCGGCAGGCGTGAAACCACTGACACCGATGGTGCTTCCGTGATTGATAAGCGCCGCGGCCTCGGCTGCGGTAAGGACTGGGAATGTATTGGACATAAAGCTGTTGCGTTGATGAAAACAAATGGCCCGCGTCCCCTCGCGCACCAGTGCGCGATACATGGGAGGCAGGCGGATTTTTAAAAATATCAAGAATCGGTATAAATTGAAGAGCAGTCAGATTGCCGGGGGAATTAGTAAGCTGAATTATGATACATATTAGGCTAAATCGCGCAAATGCCTCTCTGTGGTTTTCTGATGTTGCGCGCGCTGGGGCGGGGTGGCGCATCTTTCGCGTCCCCTCGCGGCGCAGCCTCGGTTCATCCCGGAGGGCCGGGGCCGGCCAAGTTCACCGCGTCACTCACCGCGTTTGCCGGCACCCATGCCGGCAACCAGAAAAAATGAGGAAAGTGCTTGCGTTTATTACAAAAATTCCTGTAATTCTTGAAAAAATGAACATTCAGGCATCCAAGACTTATTCGACCGGGGATTCGGCTGCGGTTGCCCAGTCCAACCTGACGCAGTTGTCGGAGCTTGAGCGTGAAATCATCGCCTATTGGGTGAGGGTGGCCACGCAACTGGGCTATCCCCGCTCCGTGGGCGAAATCTTCGGCGTGGTGTTTTTGTCGGGGGAGCCGGTCAGCGCCGATGATCTCGTCGCCCGGCTTGGCATCAGCCGCAGCGGCGCCGGGCAGGGGCTGAAAGCCCTGCTCGACATCGGCGCGATCAAGCCGGTGCACAGCATTGCCAACCGCCGGGAACATTTTCAGATGCAGAGCGACCTCGGCGTGCTGGTGAAGCAATTCCTGAACGTCCGGGTCTTCCCGCAACTGGAGGAACTCGGCCGCCAGCGAAGCGCGCTCACCGCCGCGGTCACCGGGACGGGCGACCCGCACCTCATCCAGCGTTTCGACAAACTCCAGCGCTGGCAGAAAAAAGCCGCGCCGCTCATGGCCGTGCTGAAAACGCTCACCTCATGATTTTAACCGCAAAGGACGCGAAGAGCGCGAAGAGCGCAAAGAGCTTATGGAAACTTCCAAAATTAAAAACAACTTAGCCGCGCAATTCGCCAAAACCCGCAAAACTTTCCAAAAAATATTTTCCTTAAAACAATTATGCATCCCCCCTCCCTCCCCCCTCCCTCCCGATTTGATATTTTGCGCCTTTTCGCGTCCTTTTGCGGTTAAAAACTGAATTTTCAGATATTCCCTTATGTTTTCCCGCCTGTATCACGAATCCCGAAACTCCACATGATTTTCCCGCTCCCAAACGTCCGCCACGCCTTCCCCTGCCCGCCCTCTTCGCGCCCTTCGCGTCCTTTGCGGTTAATCATTAATAACACTATTTTTTTATATAAACCATGATCTACCTACTCGGCGGCTCCGGTTATGTCGGCCAGGCCTACCAGCAACTCCTCACAACCAAGGGGATTCCTTTCAAGAATCTGCGACGCGCGGAGCTTGATTATACGGATGCCGCCAGGCTCGCGGTCGCGCTCAAGGCAGACCGTCCGGATTTTCTCATCAATGCCGCCGGCTACACCGGCAAGCCCAACGTCGATGCCTGCGAGCTTCACAAGGCCGAATGCCTTTTCGGCAACGCCGTCCTCCCAGGCCGCATCGCCGAGGCCTGCGAGGCCGCCAGCGTGCCGTGGGGCCACGTCTCGTCCGGCTGCATCTACACCGGCGCGCGCGCGGACGGCTCCGGCTTCACGGAGGACGACGCGCCCAACTTCACCTTTCGCCAGAACAATTGCAGCTTCTATTCCGGAGCCAAGGCGCTCGGCGAGGAGATGCTCGCGGGCCGTCCAAATGTATATATCTGGCGCCTCCGCATCCCCTTTGACAATAGAAACCACCCGCGCAATTACCTCGCCAAGCTGATGCGCTACGAACGCCTGCTCGATGCGGCCAACTCCATCTCGCAGCTCCATGAATTCGCCGCCGCCACGCTCGCCTGCCGGGAAAAACGCATCCCCTTCGGCACATATAATGTCACCAACCCCGGACACATCACAACCCGCGAGGTGGTCGGCCTCATCCGCGAAAGCGGCGTTTGCCCTAAAGACTACCGGTTCTTCGCCGACGAGAACGAGTTTATGCAAATCGCCGCCAGGACACCGCGTTCCAATTGCATCCTGTCCTCGGCCAAACTCGCCGCCGCCGGCATCCGGATGACGCCCGTCCGCGACGCCCTGCGCGACGCGTTGAAAAACTGGAAATAAAATCAACCGCGAAAGACGCGAAATAGCACTAAAACAATCCCATCGCCTCCCAAAAACAGCAGTCGTCCGATTCTCCTCATTTATTTTTTCGTGTCTTTTCGCGATTTTAGCGGTTCATAAAATTATTTTCCACATGCACATACTCGTCACAGGCGGTTGCGGTTTTATCGGCAGCAATTTTATCCGGCAGCGTCTGGCGGAAGCCGGATCGCCGCTGCGCCGGCTCGTCAACCTCGACGCGCTCACCTACGCCGGCAACCCCGCCAACCTGTCCGGCCCCGACGCCGACCCGCGCTATCACTTTGCGCACGGCAGCATCGCCGATGAAAAACTCGTCGCCCGGTTGCTGGAGGAACACGCCATCGACGCGGTAATCCACTTCGCCGCCGAAAGCCACGTCGATCGCTCCATCGACACCCCGGAGCCTTTTATACAGACCAACGTCGTCGGCACGCTCCGCCTGCTCAACGCCGCGCGCCGCCACTGGAACGCGCTGCCGGCCCCCCGCCGCGCCGGGTTCCGCTTCCTGCATGTCTCCACCGACGAAGTTTACGGCACCCTCGCGCCCGGCGACCCCGCGTTCACCGAGCAGACCCCTTGCGCGCCCAACTCCCCCTATTCCGCCAGCAAGGCCGCCGGCGACCACCTTGTCCGCGCCTATCATCACACCTACGGCCTGCCGGTGCTCACGACCAACTGCTCCAATAATTACGGCCCGTATCATTTCCCCGAAAAACTCATTCCCCTGATGATTCTCAACGCGCTCGACGGGAAACCGCTTCCCGTCTATGGCGACGGCCTGCAAATCCGCGACTGGCTGTATGTGGAGGATCACGCGTCCGCCATCTGGCTTGTCCTGCAAAAAGGCCGCCCGGGCGAAACCTACAACATCGGAGGACTCAACGAGCAGCCGAATATAACCATTGTCAAAGCCATCTGCGCGCTCCTCGACCGCAAATGCCCGCGCCCCGGCGGCAAATCCTACGCGGAACAGATCACCCGCGTGGCCGATCGTCCCGGCCATGACCGACGCTATGCGGTCAACTGCGAAAAGCTCCGTCGCGAACTCGGCTGGCAGCCCAGGGAGACCTTTGCCACCGGCCTAGAAAAAACGGTGGACTGGTATCTCGCCAACCGGATATGGGCCGCCGAAATCACCGCGAAAAAATACAACCGCGAAAGACTGGGCGCGGGCACCTGATAGAAACCGCGAAAGACGCCGAAATCCGCCAAAAACAAAAAATATATGAATGATGATTTAATATACAAGGATGAGGTGTATAAGATCATGGGCGCATGCTTTTCCGTCTATAAGGAAAAGGGCAACGGTTACACGGAGCCTGTCTATCAAGATTCAATGGAGATAGAGCTGGATTATCTCAAGATTCCATTCGACACGCAACGCAACTACCCGATTTATCACCGGAGCGTAAAACTCAAGCATTCTTATACTCCGGATTTGTTGTGTTACGACAAAATCATCCTTGAACTCAAGGCTGTCAAAAAACTCACCCCGGAACACCGCGCCCAAGTCATCAACTATTTGAAAGTCACCGGATGCAAAGTCGGTCTTCTCGTTAATTTCTGCGGTTATCCACAGCTCGAATGGGAGCGGCTGGTCAATACTGGCGTGGAAAGCGCCAATTTGCAGTAATCCATTTTGGCGTTTTTTTCGCGCATTTCGCGGTTTATTTAATCTTATGAAACGAAAAGGCATCATTCTCGCCGGCGGCTCGGGGTCCCGGCTCTATCCCCTCACCATCGCGGTTTCCAAGCAACTCATGCCGGTTTATGACAAACCGATGATCTACTATCCGCTGTCCGTGCTCATGCTCGCCGGCATCCGCGAAATATTGGTCGTCTCCACCCCGCGCGACCTGCCGCTGTTCCAAAAAATCCTCGGCGACGGTTCGCAATTCGGGCTTGCCTTCAGCTATGCCGGGCAACCCAGCCCCGACGGCCTGGCCCAAGCCATCACCATCGCCGCCGATTGCGGCTTCCTGCGCGACGAACCCTCCGCGCTCGTGCTCGGCGACAACCTTTTCTACGGACACGAACTCGCCAAGTCCCTCCAGACCGTCACCGCGCGCACCGGGGGCGCGACGATTTTCGGCTATCACGTCTCCGACCCAAGCGCCTACGGCGTCGTCGAGTTCGCCCCCGACGGACGCGTCCTCTCGCTTGAAGAGAAACCCGCCGCCCCGAAGTCAAACTACGCCGTGCCCGGCCTGTATTTCTACGATGCCGGCGTCGTGCCGCTCGCCCGCTCGCTCAAGCCCTCCGCGCGGGGAGAACTCGAAATCACCGACCTCAACCGCCTCTACCTCGAACGCGCAGCCCTGCGCGTCGAACTCCTCGGACGCGGCACCGCCTGGCTCGACACCGGCACGCACGATTCGCTGCTGGAGGCGGCCCAGTTCATCTCCGTCATCGAAAACCGCCAAGGACTGAAAATCGCCTGCCCCGAGGAAATCGCCTGGCGCCAAGGCTGGATCACCCCCGACACGCTCGCCGCCCAAATCGCCCGCCTCGGCAAGTCC
>JAIRTK010000029.1 GCA_031254955.1 Opitutaceae bacterium | reverse complement strand
CGACGCCCAGAAGAACGAAGGACATCCGCTCCAGACAGCGCGCCCGCCTTGTTCAAGCTCGATAAACGACGCCCAGAAAAACACCGGCGCCCCGCCCGCCGATAAAGCGCCCCCCGCCGCTCCTTGCCCAACCGACAACACCACCCTCGCCGCCATCCTCGCCCGCCTCGCCCCCGCGCGCCTCGACGACGACGACCACGCCCTCCTCGACGCCCTCCTCGACACCATGCGCGTCCTCGAACGCGCCTTCGCCGAATACGAATTCGCCACCGCCACCCAACGCCTCTACTCCTTTTTCTGGAATGACTTTTGCGACTGGTATGTCGAAGTCGCGAAAACCCGCGTCCAAGACCCCGCCGCCCGCGCCCACGTCCTCGCCATCCAAGACCTCGTCCTCCGCCAATTCCTCCTCCTCTTCGCCCCCTTCGCCCCCTTCATCACCGAAGAACTCTGGCACCTCCTAGGCTACGCCCCCACCGGAAGCACCCCCACCGGGAGCGTCCCCACCGAGAGCGCCCTCACCGGGAGCGCGGACATTCCTGTCCGCGACGACGCGGGCAAGAATGCCCGCGCTCCCGCAACTCCCGCCGCCGCCACCACGCCCATCGCCCCTCCCGCCACTGCCCCCTCTTCCACCACCACCACGCCCGCCTCTCCCGCCACCACCGCCTCCACCGTCTCCGCCACCACCAAGCCCACTATCGCCTCCACCACCACGTCCGCCAACATCGCCCTCCTCCAAAACACCCGCCTCGAAACCGCCGACGCCCTCGCCGACGCCCTCGCGAAAACCGGCGTGACCATCGACCCCGCCGCCGCCGCCCGCGTCGAAAAACTCCGCCAGACCGCCACCCTCGCCCGCCAGCTCAAAGCCGAGCAAAACGCCGCCCGGAAACGCGACATCCGCCTCCAAGCCCTCGCCACCGACGCCGACTGGGCCGCCCTCTCCGCCTCGTCCGCCAAACTCGCCCGCATCATCGGTGCCGCCGCCATCGAACGCACCGCCGCCGCGCCCGCGCACCCCGCCGTGGTCACGCCCCTCGGCACCCTTTACCTCGACACCGGCGCGAAAACCGACCCCGCCGCCGAACGCGCCCGCCTCGCCAAGGAACTCGCGCAACTCGAAAAACACATCGCCGCCACCGAAGCCCGCCTCGCCAACCAAGCCTTCACCGGCAAAGCCCCCCCCGCCGTCATCGCCGGCGCCCGCGCCCAACTCGCCGCCCAACAGACCAAACGCGCCGAAACCAAACGCCTCCTCGCCGCCCTCTGACCCGCCGCCGCCCTCGCCAGCGCGCTCGACGCAGTGGCACCACACCGGCGCCCTCACCATCGGCTAGCTCTGACCCGCCGCCGCGCTCGACGAGCGCGCCCTGCCAGCAGCACCATTACGGCCTCCCCTCATGATTCTGTTGCATAGGAGACGCCCCCTTTGGCGCGGAAGCGCCGGTAGGGAGGCCTCTCCGAGGCCTCCGCCGGGCGGAAAAAACGGCTGGCATTTCATAGGCGCCCGACGCGTTCTAGCGGAGGCTTCGGAAAGGCCTCCATGAAAACGCCTCGATTTTCCCATGAAACTCCAAGCCGCCAGCTCCGTTCGACGGAGGCCTCGGAGAGGCCTCCCTACCGGCACGCCTGCGCCCAAGGCTCATTTCCCATGCGACAGAATAACTGATGAAGTTACGCGCGGCCTCTGTCGTAGCGCCTACCGGCACCGATAAACGCCGATTTCAAGCCAAGGTTTGGGGAGTTTTTATCTGCGTTTAGTGGCGGTTATCTGCTGGCGGCGGGGTCTGGTTTTGCCCGCCGCGGCTTCTCCGGCGCATGGTTTTGTCCAGCGTGCCCGGTCCGGCAAAGGGCGGTTTCTCAAACGTCTCGCCGTCGCCGGTCACGCGCGGGTCGCCGGTCGCCGTCAACACGTCCAGCAACCGCGCGGCGAGCATCTGGCGCTGTCCGGCGTAGGCCGGGTCGGCGGCGACGTTGACCAGGTAATCGGGGTCGTTGCGCAAATCATACAGCTCCTCCTCCGGACGCCGGCCATACGCATATTCCCAGCAGGACGCCCACTCCGGTTCCGCGCCGTGCAGCAGAAGCCAGGTTTTGGTCGGACTCGCATCCATGTCGGGAAAGGCAAAGCCGGTGTCGGCGCTTGCCTGCGCGAAATTTCCGGGCAGGTCGCCGGCGTGCCACGCATAGGGGTCGCCCATGGGCCGGCGTTCGGGCCTGAAATTGCGTATATACAAAAACTCCTTCGTGCGAAGGGCGCGCTGCGGGTAGGGCGTATAATCGGCGCGGGCGCGGTCGAAGTGACGCTCGCGTCCCGTGATGACATAATCGCGGCGCGGCTCAATCTGTCCGTCCCGGTCGGAGCGCAACAGGGGCAGGATGCTGCGACCGGTCATGCACGCGGGCGGGGTCTCTCCGGCGGCCTCCAGGAACGTGGGGGCGAGGTCCATCAGGTTTATAAAATCGTCCACCGCGCGTCCGGGTTTTATATGATTTCCCCAGCGCACGAGCAGGGCGACCTCCGTGCCGATATTATACAAATTGCACTTGGCGCGGGGAAAACCCGGAATGCCGTGGTCGCCGCTCACGACGATGAGCGTGTTGTCAAGCGCGCCCGTCGCCTCAAGCCTGGCCAGAAATCGCTGGAGCACGGCGTCGAGCGCGAGCACCTCGCCGAGATAGTCGCAAAAGTCCTCGCGCACCTCGGGCACGTCGGGCAGGAACTTCGACAGCTTTCCCTTCAGGTCGTCGGGGTCGATATCCCAGAGCGCCTTGCCGGAGCCTTTCTCCCAGGTCCGGTGCGTGTTGGTGGGTCCGAAATAATAACAAAACGGTTTTGCCGCCTCCTCCGGGCTGGCGCGGCCCGCGGCGAGAAACGCCTCGAAGTTGTCGAGACACTCCTTGTAGAGTTTTTCCTTGGCGGCCTCGCGATTCTCGCCTCCGGCGACAAGCCGGGTGACGTTTTGGGAAAAGCGGTTGAAACGGCTGCCGGCGCCGGTGAACTGCGTGCGCGCGGCTCCGAACGGGGCGTTGGCCGGGGAGCCGGGACCCCATGCCTTGTAGGTGTGCCCGATGCGGTAGCCGGATTTTTCGAGAAGCAAGGGGAAGGACGGAATCGCATAATCCCACACCGCCGGGCGCAAAATCGCGCCTCGTCCCGTGCGATAAAAATACTGCCCGGAAAACAACGCGCTGCGACTCGGCGTGCAGGAGGGGGAGCAGACATGGGCGTTGTTGAACCGCACCCCCTCGCGTCCCACCCGGTCGAACCCGGGCGTGCGGATGACGCGGTTGACCGGGTTGTCATTATAAATGCCGGCGTAGCGGCCCCAGTCGTCGGCGAAGAAAAAGAAAATGTTGGGCCGGCGCGGACGTTCGTGGGCGGTGGCGGGCGAGGGCGCCGCCGCGCCGGCGCGTTGCAGGCAAAGGGCCAGGCCGCACAAAAAAATTCCCAGAAAAAAAGCCGGCGTGGGGCGATGGGTGGATTTTGTTTCCATGATGGGGACGAGGCGACGGCGAGGCTTCGCCGCGAAAATCAGATCCTTGCATTGTCCGCGAGCCGCCGGGCAAGGCAAGCCGTGGCTTCGGGTTCGGGGAGGAGTTTTCTTGCGCGGCGAATGGGTTGCCTTCATGTGGTAGTAGCCATGAGGTGGCTGCCTTGAGGTGGTGGCCATGCCGGATAGCGCAACGGTTTTTTAATTAGAAATGAATGATTTGCGTGATTTATCCTGAAAACGCCGAAATCCCGGCACCACGTTGCCTTTTTGGATTACACCCTTTCCCAAAGAGAAAGAGCTTGTAGAGGGTAGGGTGGTTTTACCGTTCCGAGCGAAGCGAGAAGCCTGACAACCGCCGCGGCCTTCCTCGGCAAATGGCGGCAGTCTCGCCGAGACCGCCCTTCCCTCAAGACACAATCTCGTCGGGAAAGGGTATAAAACCTCACTAAAAGAAATAACTCGGGCGCGCCCCTTCGAAGACCGTTTCTGGTGGAGCGCTGCCGAAAGCACCATCGCCGGGTTTCTCCCTCTGTCGCCGCGCTCCAAAGGCATGCGAGCCTATGGCGCCGGTTGCGGCGCTTTTTTTCGAATCGCGACGAAAACAAGGGCGCCGAACAAGTCTATCATTGTCTTTTTACCTGGAAACGTTGCGCTGGGTGCGCCTGTTTTCCTGAAAACCCGCCGCTTTAATGACCAGCACCAGCTCCAAGACCCTTTTGTTGCTCTGGATAGACGCACATTGCTTCCCCGTGATTTGCGCGGTCGTCACGTGGTGGCGCCGGCTGGCCGGGTTGCTGGCGCGGACGGACAGAAAGACGCCGCCGCGCAGCATCATTTTCCTGAAACTCGCCGAGCAGGGTTCGACCGTGCTGGCCGGCGAAATGATCAAGCAGGCGACGGAGCGCGTCGGCCGCGCGAACGTCTATTTTCTCATGTTCGAGGAAAACCGCTTCATCCTCGACGTGATGGGCCTCGTCCCCCCGGAAAACGTGCTCACCATCCGCACGCGTTCGGCTTGGTCGATGGCCGTGAGCTGCCTGGCCCGCCTGCGCGAAATCCGGCGGCGGCGCATCGACGCGTGCATCGACATGGAGTTTTTCGCGCGCTCGTCGGCGGTGATCGCCTACCTCATGGGCACGCGCATCCGCGTGGGTTTCCATTGCTATTTCGGCGAGGGGCCGTATCGCGGCGATTTGTTCACGCACCGGGTGCTCTACAACGCGCACATCCACGCCTCGAAGATTTTTCTCACGCTGGTCAACGCGCTCGACGTGCCGCCGGAGAGGCTGCCGACCTTCGATTACGCGCCGCCGGCCCGCATCGGCCTGCCGCTGTTTGAGCCGGCTGCGGAAGAGCGCGCGGAAGTCGCGGCGATGCTCGCGGAGCTGGCGTTGGTTGACGGCGGCAAGGGCGAGGGCGGTGGCGGCAAGGGCGAGGGCGGTGGCGGCGGGAGCGGCGGCGGCGGCGAGGGTAACGGCGGCGACCCGCCGCTTGCGGTTCCGGGCGAGGCGAGAAACCCGGCAGGCGGCCTCCCGCCGCTTGCCGAAAAGCCCGGCGACGGCTCGCCGCCTCCACCCGCCGCCGGCGCGAGGAAGCGCCGCTTGATCCTGCTCAACGCCAACGCCAGCGACCTCATGCCCCTGCGCAAATGGGAGCAGCTCAACTACGTCGAACTCGCCAGGCGGCTGCTGGACACCTTTCCCGACGCCTGTATCGGCTTCACCGGCGGCCCCGCCGAGGCGGCCAAGACCGAGGGGCTTGTGCGCCAGGTCGGCTCGCCGCGCTGCTTTTGCCTGGCCGGACGCACGACGCTGCGGCAGTTGCTCATCGTTTACGGGCTGGCGGAAATCCTCGTGACCAACGACAGCGGCCCCGCCCATTTCGCCGCGCTCACCCCGGTGGACGTGGTGGTGTTGTTCGGCCCCGAGACGCCGCTGCTCTTCGGCACCCTCAGCCCGCGCAACCACAACGTCTGGGCCGGCCTCGCCTGCTCGCCGTGCATCAACGCCTGGAACAACCGCCAGACCGCCTGCCGCGACGCCGCGTGCATGAAGGCCATCACCGTCAACCAAGTCTTCGAAACCGTATGCCAAGTCTATCGACAGAGAACCACGCAACCGGACTGAGCCACGGACCGGCCTCCAACCCGCCGCCGCGCCCGACCGACCGCCGCCCGTGGTGGCGGGACGAACCGCGCATGTTGCGCCTCGCGCTCATCCTCCTCGCGGGGCTGTTCGTCGCCGCGCCCGCCTTCCACGGCACCTGGCTTTGGGACGACGACCAGGAAATCACCGCCAACGGCGCGCTGACCAGTCTCGCCGGGCTGAAAGCCATCTGGAGCGGCAACGCCGGGGCCGACTGGCTGCCGTTGAAATCGACCATCCTCTGGATCGAGTGGCACCTCTGGGAATACAACAACACCTGCTACCACGTCGCGAACACGCTGTTCCACCTGCTCAACGCGCTGCTGCTGTGGCGGCTGTTCTCGCTGCTGCGCCTCCGCTGGGCGTGGGTGGGCGGGCTGCTGTTCGCGATCCACCCCATCCTGATGGAATCGGTCGGCTGGGTGAGCGAGCAAAAGAACACCATCTCGCTCGCCCTCATGCTGCCGGCGCTGTGCGCGTATATCCAGTTTGACCAGGCGCGGGACGGCGCCGGGCGGCGGCTGTATTATTTTATTTCGCTCGGCTGTTTCATCGCCTCGCTGCTGTGCAAAAGCGCGGGCGTGATGCTGCCGTTTTTGCTCTTGCTGTATGATTGGTGGAAACACGACCGGCTGCGCGCGCGCGACCTCCTGCTCATCGGCGCGATGGGCTGCGCGCTCGGCTTCCTCTTTGTCAGCGGGCTGGCCTTGGAGACGGGCTTGCGCGGCAAATCCATCCCTTGGCCGAAATACGTCGCCGCCGGCCTGCTGTCCGGGACGCTGGCCCCGGCGCTCGGGCTTTTATGGTGGCGGGTGAAAGGCGGTGTCGCCGACACCGGGAGCGCGGGCATTCCTGCCCGCGATTTCGCGGACAAGAATGTCCGCGCTCCTGTTTCCGCCGCCACCACCGCCGCCAGCGACACCGAGCCGGCCTGGCGGCACGCGTGGCGGCTGGTGCTCACCAGCCTGCCGTTCTTCATCGTGTCCGTCGTGATCTCCGTGGTCACGGTGCACTTCCAGCTTAAAAACGCCATCGGCGCGGAAGGCATCCCCGTCGGCGGCCCCCTCTCGCGCGCGGCGGTGGCCGGCGCGTCCATCTGGTTTTACCTCTGGAAATGCGCGTGGCCCTTCGACCTGCTGCCCATTTACCCCAAATGGGAACTCGGCAAACTCGGCATGGTGGACGGCAAATGGGCGGAGCTGGCGCCGCCCGAGTGGCACCAGTTGCTCATCCCGTGGGCGGCGCTCCTCGTGGTGTTCCTCGTTCTCTGGAAATGGCGCCAAACCCGGACGCGCCCCCTCCTCCTCGGCCTCGGCTTCTTCCTCATCAACCTCGTCCCCGTGATGGGCTTCATGACGATGTCCTACATGCGCATCACCTGGGCGGCCGACCACTTCGTGTATATCTCGGTCATCGGCATCATCGGCCTGGCCGTGGCGGGCGCGGCCTGGGTGCACGAACGGGCCGCTCCCGACTGGAAACCGTGGGTGCTGGCCGCCGTGGCGCTGGCCACCGTCCGCGTGTGCATCGCCGCGCACCTCTACTGCGGCATCTTTGCCGGCGAAGCCCCCATGTGGCAGCACACCATGCGCGGCAACAACAACGCCTGGCAGGCCCACAGCCGCTACGGAAAAGTCATGCTCGACACCGGCAAGTTCGACGCCGCCTTTTACCACATCAGCCAGTCCAACCGCCTCCGCCCCGACCTCGCCGAGACCAACAACAACATGGGCGTGCTCCTCCTCCAGAAAAAACGCGTGGCCGAGGCCATCAACTACTTCCGCATCGCCGCCGAGACCATGCCCATGCCGGCCTTCACGCTCAACTACGCCAACGCCCTCACCAACAACGGACGCGGCGCCGAAGCCGTGCCCCTGTATGAAAAAATCATCGACGGCGGCGGCGCCAACAACCCCGTCATCCAGACCAACTACGGAGTGGCGCTCGCGCAAGCCGGCCACCGCGACGCCGCCATCCGCGCCTTCGAGCAGGCCCTCAAGCTCGACCCCGGCATGGCCGACGCGAAACGCAACCTCGACGCCCTGCTCACCAGCGCCACCGCCACCGCGCAGACCACCGGCACCATCGCCCCGGTGCTCGGCTCGCCCGCGCAAATCCCCGCCCAGCCGGGCGTGGACATGAGCCAGATCCCGGAAATCTTCCGCCCGCAAACCACCTCGACGCTCAACGCCAAATAA
>JAIRTK010000497.1 GCA_031254955.1 Opitutaceae bacterium | reverse complement strand
ACCTGAAGGGGGATTTTTGTCTGCAAAGGGTAGGATACCGCTCCCGCGCGGGGGCGATTCAAGGTGGGGCAGAATCAAAAGGGATGGGGCAGGGCGCTCGCGCAAGGAGCGGCGGCGGGACGTCGCCGGACGAGGCGAAGCCTCGCTCGTTTGCGCTGGGTCGCGCGTGGCCCTCGGGTGCAGGACTGCGCGCAGTCAGCGGGTGCGGGGCGCTCGCGTGGCTCGCGTCCGGCGGCGGGACGTCGTCGCTCCTTGCGCGAGCGCCTTGGGGGACTCGACTTTGAATCGTTCCCCCCAAAAAAGCATGGTGTCACTTTGAATCGCGCCCCTCCTGCGCCTCCCGCGCCTCCCGCGCCTCCCGCCTTTCCGCTGGCAGCGCGGCGCGTTCGCGGGCTTGGGTGGCGGCGGGTGTCTCGCCGGCGAGCCAGCGGCGCACGCGGGTTTCGAGGAAGTCTAGATACATCGGCTGGTCGTTGAGGCAGGGGATTTGATGATAGGATTCACCGCCCGCCTCCAGAAAGGTTTTCCGGCCCGCGATGGCGATTTCCTCCAGCGTCTCCAGGCAGTCGGTCACGAACGCCGGCGACAGCACCAGCAGGCGCTTCACGCCGGCGGACGGCAGGCGCGCGAGGGTCTTGTCGGTGAAGGGCGAGAGCCAAGGCTCGCCCGCGAGGCGCGACTGGAAGGACACCGAGTAGCGCTCCGGCGCGAGCGCGGCGCGGCGCGCGAAAGCCTGCGTGGTGCGGAGGCATTGCGCCTTGTAGCAGGTGCCGTGCACGGGCGAGTCGATCTCGCAACAACCGCGCACGAGGGTGCAGTGCGCGCGCGAGGTGTCGGCCTTGCGCAGGTGGCGCACGGGGAGGCCGTGGTAGCTGAAGAGCAGGTGGTCGTGTGGTTGCGCGAGCGCGGGACGGGCGGAGGCCACCAGCGCGTCGATATAATCGGCGTCGGCATAGAAAGGCTGCACGCAGTCCACGCGCAGCTCCGGCGCGCGGCGCGCGGCCTGCCCGTAAACCTCGGCCACCAACGTCTCCCACGACGACATGGCGTAGTGCGGGTATTGCGGAAAAAGCAACGCGTGCTCCACGCCGTCGGCGGCGAGCCGCGCGACCACCGACGCGATGGACGGCTCCCCGTAGCGCATCGCCAGATGCACGGCGGGCGCGCCGCCTGATGGAGACCGGGGAATGGGAAATGAAGAATGCGGGGATGGGCTGGCGTTGGCGGGCGCGGCGGCGGCGAGCGGCTCCCCCTTGGCGCCGTGAACCCCGCCTCCGTCATGCTGCATTGCGCAGGCCGCATGCTTCATTAGCCCGACGGACGCCAGACGCGCGGCGAGCTTGTCGCGCACGGAGCGCGAGGTGACGAGGAGCGGCGAGCCTTCCGGCGTCCAGATGGCGGAGTAGGCGCGGGCCGAGTTTTCGACGCGTTTGCGGATGATGATCCGGTTGACCAGAAACGAGCGCAGCAAGCGGTTGCCCGGCTTGTCGATGACGCGCGGATCGCCCAGAAACTCGCCCAGATAGCGGCGCACATCGGGCACGCGGGTGGAGTCGGGGGAGCCGAGGTTGACAAGAAGAACGGCGCGCTTGGGCATGGAGCCGGAATTCTCGACGTGGTTGCCCCCGGAAGTCAATGGATGCGTAAAGCGCGGGCGCGACTCAAAGCGAGGCCGTGAATCCTGACGCTTTCCTCGTTCTTCGTTTTTGTTTCTCGTTCTCGTTCTCGTTCCTCGTTCTCGTTCTCTTTTTCGTTATCGTTTTCGTTCTCGTTATCGTTATCTTTTTCGCTCTCCTTCGGGCGATGCTGCTGAGGGAGAAAGAGAACGATAAAGATAAAGAGGAAAGAGAACGGGAAAGGTAACGAGAACGAAAAAGAAAAAGATAAAGAGAAAGAGAACGAGAACGAGAACGAGGAACGAGGAACGAGAACGAAGAAAGAAGAAGGCTCCGGGATGCACGGCCTCGCTTTGAAACGCATCCGTAAACACGCAAAACCCGGCCAAGAGTTTTGCCTTTAGTTGGCCGCCGCGCGTGTCATACGCTCGCTGTTCACTTCTGTTTGGCGGCGGCACCGCCGCCGTTCACACTCGCATCCTCCTCCATGAGCACATCACGCAAACCCGTTGTCCTTATCATTCGCGACGGCTGGGGCAAAAATCCCCGGCCCGAGCAACACGACTTCAACGCCGTCGAACTGGCGAAGCATCCCGCCGACGACAGACTGCACGCGAAGTATCCCTTCACGCTGGTCAAGGCCAGCGGCCTCGATGTCGGCCTGCCCGACGGCGTGATGGGCAACAGCGAGGTCGGCCACGAAAACATCGGCGCGGGCCGCGTCGTGGACCAGGAACTCGTGCGCATCAACAAACTCTTCTCCGAAAAACGCCTCGCCGCCAACACAGTCTGGCGCGCCGCCATCGAACGCGTGAAGCAAAACCCCTCGGCCAAGCTCCACCTCATGGGCATCGTCTCCGACGCCGGCGTGCACGGCATGCTGGAGCACCTCTACGGCCTCCTCGCCCAAGCCAAAGCCGACGGCCTCGGCGCGCGCCAAGTCTTCATCCACGCCTTCACCGACGGGCGCGACACGCCGCCCCGCAGCGGCCTCGGCTACGTGCAACAAGTCGAGGCGAAATGCCGCGAAATCGGCATCGGCCAAATCGCCAGCGTGTGCGGACGCTTCTGGGCCATGGACCGCGACAACCGCTGGGAACGCGTCAGCAAAGCCTACGACCTGCTCACCGGCCGCGCCCTCGCTGCCACCGCCGCCAGCGCCGAGGCCGCCGTGCAACACTACTACGACCACCCGCTCGGCGACACGCAAAAAGGCGACGAATTCGTCACGCCCACCGCCATCACCGGCGCCGACGGCAAACCGCTCGCCACCATCGCCGACGGCGACGCCGTCATCTTCTACAACTACCGCGGCGACCGCCCGCGCGAAATCACCAAAGCCTTTGTCCTCGACGGCTTCGACGGCTTTGACCGCGGCAAAAAACTCGACCTCTACTACGCCACCATGGCCGAATACGAGGCCGGCCTGCCCGTGCACGTGATCCTGCCGAAACCGGAAAAACTGAAAAACATCCTCGGCCAAGTCGTGTCCGACGCCGGCATCGCGCAATTCCGCTGCGCCGAGACCGAGAAAAACCCGCACGTCACCTTTTTCTTCAACAACTATCGCAAAGACCCGTTCCCCGGCGAAGACCGCGTGTGCCCCGCCAGCCCGAAAGTCCCCACCTACGACATGCAGCCGGAAATGTCCGCCGCCGAAGTCACGCGCCTCGCGAAGGCCGCGATCCTCTCCGGCAACTACGGCCTCGTCGTGGTGAACTTCGCCAACCCCGACATGGTCGGCCACACCGGCTCGCTGCCCGCCGCGATCAAGGCCGTCGAGGCCACCGACGCCGGCGTGGGCGAACTGCTCGCCGCCGTGGAAAAGACGGACGGCCGCGCGCTCATCTGCGCCGACCACGGCAACTGCGAGCAGATGTGGGACCCGTCCGTGAACGGCCCGCACACCGCGCACACGCTGAACCTCGTGGAGGTGTTTGTATTTGGAAACGGATACGCCGCCGGCAGGACGAAGATGCGCGCGGGCGGACGCCTCGGCGACATCGCCCCGACGCTCCTCGCGCTGATGGGGCTGCCCAAGCCCGCCGAGATGACCGGCGAAAGCCTGCTCCTCGACTGATCCCCGTCGCGCTTCGCGAGCCTCCTGCCGTCGGAATTTTACCGCGCAAAACGCGGCGTCCTTTTTCTGCCCAGACTTGTTCGCCAACCCGGTTTTCGCCGTGATGCAAAATTCAAGTCGGCAAAATTCAAGTCGCTTCAAAAAATGGCCGCGGAGCCGGTAGGGAGGCCTCTCCGAGGCCTCCGTCACCACGCTCCGATTTCCCCATGAAATTCCAAGCCGCCAGCCCCGCCCGGCGGAGGCCTCGGAGAGGCCTCCCTACCGGCTCCGCGTGATTTCACTCACGGCGAACACACGAGTGGCGAACAAGTTTAATAAAAGGGGAAAGAGGGACTGGCACGGCTTGGAATCGCACCTCACGCCGGCGCGTTCGCGGTGGCGGGCGTTGACTGTGGCGGCGGCGGTTTGGTAGCGTCGGCGGCCTCATGCGAAATTCCCGTCATCGGTTGGCTTTCAGTTGCCTGGGCAGCGCCGTGCTCGGCGTGGCGCTGGGGTTTGGCGCGGCGCGGCTGTTTCCATCGGGCAACGGCGGCGGCGTCCGCGCGCACCGGGCCGGGCGGGCGGCGGGGACGGTGGCCGCGCCAGACGGGCAGGCCGGCGGCGGCGCGCAAAAAAGCGACGCGCTCGAAATCAAAAACATCGCCACGGGCGCTTTGCGCGCGCGCATCGAGGCGTGGCTGGCGGCGGGGGCGCCGTCGGGCGACGCGCGCGACGCGGCGCTGGAGTGCCTGCGCGAGTGGGCGCGGCGCGATGTCTGGGCGGCGGTGAATTTTGTCCACGAGGCGGCGGTTTTTCCGGGGCGCAACGAGGCGCTGGCGGTGCCGCTGGCGGAGGCGGGGCGCGCGGACATGGCGGCGGTCGTCGCGTGGCTGCGCGCGAATCTGCCGGAGCGCGCGCGCGGCGCGGTCGCGCAGGACGTGATCGCGTTTCTCGCCGACGAGGAGCCGCGCGCGGCGGCGGCGCTGGCGCTGGCGGACGGCGTGCCGGTGGGCCAGGTTTATTTGGATCAGGTATTGAAGGCGTTGGTGCGCGTGTCGCCGGCGGAGGCGCTGGCGTTGTTTGGGCGGATGTCGGAAGGCGGGCGGGCGCATGTCGTCAGCGATTTTGTCGGGGCGTGGTTGCAAACCGACGCGGCGGCGGCGCTGGCGTGGTGCGCGCAACATCGCGACGCGGCGTTCGCGGAGGGGCTGCGGAGGCGGTTGTGCGCGAATTTGCTGGATGCAAACTCGCCGCATGCGGAGGCGTTGCTCGACAGTTTGCAACTATCCACGCCGGAGCAGATGGGCCGCTGGGTTTGGGACAAATACTGCCGGCGTTTCCCGGAAAAGGCGCTGGCGCGGTTGCAGGCGGCGGCGGCGTCCGGCGAGGCGGTCGGGGCGGATGCGAACTCGACGCGTTTTTTGGCGTCGTCGCTGTTTGCGTCGGGCAATCCCGACGAGGCGTTTGGGGTCATGAAAATTTTCACACCGGCGGAGGAAATGGGCGGGCGGTTGTATGATTCCTGGCGCGAGTGGGCGCGCTCCGACCGCAAGGCGGCGGAGGCGTGGCTGGAAAAATTGCCGGACGCAAAACTGCGCGCGCAGGTGCGCGACCGCGACGCGGCGGAGACCGACCCGGTGGCGTTTCTGAAAACCGCCGCCAGCGGCGCCGACCCGGAGGCGGTGCGGCAGGCGATTCAGTATTGCACCTACAGCGGCCCATCCAACCGCGAAGCCGTGCTCGACTGGCTGGGGCGGAATCCGGGGAGCATCACGCCGGACGCGCTCGTAATACTCGCCAGGTTCGACGCGCCGCCGGCGGCACTGCTCGCCGTCATCGAGCAAATGCCGGCGGGCACGACGCGCGACGCGGCGCTCCACGCCGCCGCGCGCGGATGGCTTGGCGAAGGTGACACCGCGCTGGCGGAGGAGGTGCTGCCGTCCATCGGCGACGCCGGCGCGCGGGACGCACTGCGCTTTCAAATCTACCGCGACATACGCCAGCGCGACCCCGCCGCCGCTGCCGCGTGGCTGGCCGCGCAGCCGCTGTCGCCCGAGGTGCGCGCCTCTTGGGAGGTGATCGCGAAAGGCCGGGACTGATGAGTGCTTGGAGCCTTTTCTGGAGTGCGGTGACGGAGGGCGAAGCCCGGCGCCACCGCACTCCAGAACGGGCGGCGCGGAGCGCCGTCGGGCAGGTTGGGAAACCTGCGCTACGAAAAACCCGGCCTTGGCCGGCAGGGCGGTTTCGCCGTTCCGGGCGAGGCGAGGAACCTGACAACCGCCGCTCTGATGCAGGCACAGGCCTGACGTAGCGCAGACTTCCAAGTCTGCTTGGCTTGGGCGGCGCGGAGCGCCGTCGGGCAGGTTTGGAAACCTGCGCTACGAAAAACCCGGCCTTGGCCGGCAGGGCGGTTTCGCCATTACCGCGCGCCAGAACCAGACGGCGGCGGCGTTTCAGACCACTTTCAACTTCGGCAGGTCCTGGCCGTCCACGAGGCCGACCGGGTGGCCGGCGCGGTCCACCACGATGAGGTCGTCGATCTTGTGGGCCTCGAACATGCGCACCGCCTCCACGCCGAGCGCGTCCTCGTTGATGATTTTCGGCGCGCGGGTCATGAAGGTTGAGACGGGTTTTTCCAAAAACCCCGGCCCGGTGAGCGCGCTGCGGCGGAAATCGCCGTCGGTGAGGATGCCGGTGAGCCTGCCCGTGCGCGGGTGCGTGAGCGCGATGCTGCCGGACTTCGCAGCGGTCATGGCCAGAATCGCGT
Source organism: Opitutaceae bacterium (assembly GCA_031254955.1). Lineage (GTDB taxonomy): Bacteria > Verrucomicrobiota > Verrucomicrobiia > Opitutales > Opitutaceae > Termitidicoccus. Next base: position 6,281 of record JAIRTK010000497.1, on the reverse strand, counting down.
CCTGGAGCGAACCAGTGTCGCGCATCACCGGCAGGCGGTCGCCGGTGCGCATGATGTCGCGCACCTTCAGCAAGAGCAGGCGCCCGAGGTTGCCGGCAGGATGGTAGCGCGCAAAGTCCTCGCGCGTGACGCCGCGGCTCTGGAGCAGCACCATCGCCAGCGCGTCGCCGAGCGCGAGCGCGGCGGTCGTGCTGGCGGTCGGCGCGAGCGCGAGCGGGCACGCCTCGCGCGGCACGCGGTAGAGCAGCAGGTGGTCGGCGTGGCGCGCGAGGTCGGAATCCGGCGCGCTCGTGAGCGCGGTGATTTTCACGCCGAAACGCTTGAGCACGGGCACGAGCCGGAGCACCTCCTCGGACTGGCCGCTGTTGCTCGCGAGGATGGCGTGGTCGCCCTCGGCGCAAAGCCCGAGGTCGCCGTGGAGCGCGTGGACGGCGTCGAGAAAACAGGAGGGGACGCCGGTGCTGTTGAAGGTGCCCGCGAGCTTTTGCGCGATGTGGGCGGATTTGCCGATGCCGGAGAAAATGAGCTTGGCGCCGGCGGCGGCGGAAGCCTCGACCGCGCGGGCGGTTTCGGCGAAGGACCGGTCGAGGGCGCGGGCGGTCTCGGCGAGCGCGTCCATCTCGATCTGGATGCAGGCGCGCGCGCGGGCCAGGGCGGTTTTGGTGGTGAGAGACATTTGAAAATAAAGTCGTCAGTCGATGGCAGGCTTGCGAAAGTAGGCGGAGCTTTTTTCTTAATTCTCTCCCGAACCGATGCAAAGCCGTTTTTCAACCCTCGTCCTGCTGGCCCTTGCGGCGCTGCTCTTCGCGGCGGGATGCGAGCGCCGGGATTCGCCGCCGGCCGCCGTCGAGGTGGACGAGCCGGCCTACCGCCGCGGCAAGGAACTGCTGCGCCAGGGCCGCAACCAGGAGGCGCTGGCCGAGTTCACCAAGGTTTTGGAAAAACGCGGCCTCAACAACGCCGCCGAATCGCACCTCGAAATCGGCCTGATCTGCCAGCAGCACATCAACGACCCCATCGCCGCCATCTACCACTTCCGCCAATACCGCAAACTGAAGCCCGACTCGCCCCAGTCCGACCTCGTGCGCCAGCGCCTCGAGGCGTCGATGCGCGAATACGCGCGCACACTGCCGGGCCGCCCGCTCGACGCCCGCCCGCTCGCGCCCGCCGACTACGCCGACGCGCTCCAGCGGCTCCAGCGCGAAAACGAGCAACTCCAGGCCGCGCTCACCTCCGCCCGGTCCGCCGCCGGCCTGGTCGCGCCCGGCGGCGGCGGCGGACGCATCATCATGCAAGCCGCCCCGACGCCGGCCACGGACGAGATTTATCCCTTGGCGACGCCCGCCCCTTCGACGCCCGCCCAACCCGCGCCCACGCCCGTCCCGCCCTCCCACGCCGGCACCTTCACTCCCGCGCCCCAGACCGGCGCGACCGCGACCACCTACGCGCAATTTCAACAACAACAACAGCAGCAGCAACTGACGCAACAACAGCGGCCACAACCAACACCCGTGCAACCGCGCCTCCTCCCGGCGTCCGCGCGCACCCACACCGTGCGCGCGGGGGACAGCCTGTATAATATCGCCCGCCAGTATTACGGCACCGCCTCCAACGCGCGGGTCGAGGCGATCTTCGACGCCAACCGCGACGTCTTGCGCAGCAAGACCGACCTGCGCGTCGGCATGCAACTGCGCATCCCATGACGCCCCGCGCGCGTCCGCGCCGCGCACCGGGTGCGATTCAAAGTCGAGCCGCCCCCAAGACGCTTGCGCAAGGAGCGGCGGCGTCCCGCCGCCGGACGCGAGCCACGCGAGCGCCCGTTCGCGTTTCCATGCGGGCATTCGCGCAGCCCCTCGCAAACGGGCGAGGCTTTGCCTCGTCCGGCGGCGGGCCGCCGCCGCTCCTTGCGCGAGCGTCCTTCCTCATCGCTTTGGATTCTGGCGGCGCGGAGGAGACGGCTTCGAGGCCGTAGGGACTCCACTTTGAATCGCCCCTTCCTGCGTCCCTCCCGTTTCCGCCGCGCCCGCCGGCTTGAAAGGCGGCACGGGCATTTCGGCGGGTGACGGCGGCTCAAACGGCGGGGGGCGGCTTTTCGCTATCCGCCGAGGGATTGTTTCGCCGCCTCGACGAGCGGCGTGGCGGCGAGGGCGGGCGCGGCGGGCGGGAGCGTATCCGATAATCCGATACGGGCCGCGCGGTCGCGGAAGGTGAGCCAGGCGAGCGATTCCCGCTCGCCGGACGCGGCGCGCGCGGCGAGGGCGGCGGCGGTCGCGGCAGGCTCCGCGAGCCAGCCGGCGGGCAGGGCCTGCTTGTCGGCGAGAAACCAGGAGAGCGACGCGCCGAGCGTGTCGCACCACGCGGCGGGCGCGGACGGGCGGGCGTAGGCGGGGCCGCCGGGACAGGGTTTCCACTCCATGAAGCGGCAGACGGTCGCGTGCAGGTCGGCGAGCGCGGTGTCGATGGTCGCGGGCGTCCAGCGCGCGGTGAATTGTTTGCGTTCGCGGAATTTTTTCACCTCCCACACGCGCAGGGTGAGTTCGCAGTCGTCGTCGATGTCGCGGAGCGCCCCGGTGAAAACGTAGTCGATGGGATCGCCGCTCGTGGAGACGAGTTGGCGGAGGTTGTCGGTCGTCCACTCGATGGGGAAAACGGCGTAGCTGGTGTTGTCCAGGAGCGCGACGACGGCGAGCGGGGCGTAGTGCGGCGCGAAATAAAAGGTCTCGGCAAACCAGAGCGGGAGTCCGCGGGTGAGGCGGGCGAGGGCGTCCTCGGGCTTGGCGGCGCGTTCCATCGGGTCGGTGACGCCGAGCTGCGAGAGTTGGCAGAAGGCGACGCGGCGCAGGCGGCCTTCTTTCGGCGGGGGCAGCGCGGAGGGGACGGCTTCGAGGCCGTAGGACCAGATGGGCCGGCTGATGGAGGCGAGGTGGATGGTTTTTTGCGCGGGCGCGGCGGCGGGGGCGCCGTCCGGGCGGGCGGCGGACGGGGGCGGGGCGAGGGCGCCGCTTTTTTCGGCTTCGATGAGTTCGGCGAGGGCGTTGGAAAATCCGTGGAGGCGCTCTTCAAGTTCGGGGCGGTCGAGGGCGAAGAGGATGTCGAGCAGGTGTTGGGCGGCGGTGGTGTTGCGCGCGGCGAGATAGGCTTGGAGGAGGTTGATGCCGGTGGCGGGGCCGTGGCGTTCGGCGTCGTAGCGCGGGGCGACGAGTTCGACGATTTGCTCGATGTAGCCGTGGGTGCCGAGGTCGGCGGAGAGCGTGACGAGCACGTCGGCGCGGTCGCCGGCGTCGCGCAGGAGGGTTTCGTAGATGGCGAGCGCGCCGGGGAGGTCGCGGGTCCGGAGTTTTTCGCAGGCGGCGAGGAGCAGGGTCTTGACGGAGGCGTTGGAAAGCTCCTCGGACATGGCGGGTGTGGCGGCGGTGGGCGTGGCGGCGGGCGTGGCCTCTGGCGTGGCGGCAGAGGCGGCGGTGGCGCCAGTGGCGCTGATGGCGGCGGCGATCTCGGGCGGCGGTTGCACGAGCGTGGCGGACGAACCCGGCTGGAGCGGGTCGGACGGGGAGCCGTCGGCGCCAGCGCCGGAGGGAGTGGCGGCGTCGGCTGGAGCGGCGGGCGGCTGCGCGGGCGTCGGGGCGGGCTGCGATTGCGGGCGGGCGGTTTTTTTGAAACGGTCGAAAAATCCCATGACGCGAGAAAAACGCGGAAACGGCGGCGGATGCAATCCTTTGAAACGGCAGCCCGCAAGAGGAAGGCCGGGAGGGCAGGGGGCGGCGTTTTTCGACGCTCCTCCGTTTTCCGCGCGGAGGCCCGCCGTGCCGTCGCGCCGCCGCACCGTGGCACCGTGTGTGTGGGCTGGCGGGAGGAGGCTCCGTGGTGAATCGCAAGCCCCGAATCGCAAGCTCCGTTCCGCGCGGGGCGGCATTCTCAAACGACAAATAATTATTTTATTTTTCGGACGGGACGCCGCGGCATCTTTATTGATTAACACGCCGTGTTCTGCTGCGTTGCGGGACGCACTCTCGCGTTCAGCCCTCAAAACAAGGACCCCTTATGACCCTGCAAGGAGAATCTATAAAACAGGCGGGTATTTTAATACTTGCCGCCGCGCTGCTGGCGATGGCGCCGCGCGTCCTCGCGCACGACGGCCCCCACGGCCACGCGCACGCCGCCGCCGAAGACCCGGACATCAGTTACACGGTGCACCTGTCCAAGGAAATCAGCGACATCCCGCCGAAGCGCGTCATCACCGTCCCGAATGTCACGCTGCCGGACGCCGGCGAATTGCGCGTGCTCAAGGGCGACTTCCACATCCACACGCTGTTTTCCGACGGCTGGGTCTGGCCGACCGAGCGCGTGCATGAGGCCGAGGAAAACGGCCTCGACGTGATCGCCATCACCGACCACATCGAATACCGCCCGCGCCTCAATCGCGGCAACCCCGGCGAGCCGATGCTGCGCCAAAAGGACTCCGAAAACTACAACCTCTCCGTGGAAATCGCGCAAAAACAGGCCGCCGCCAACAAGAAGGCCGCGAAAAACAAAAGCGAACTGCTCATCATCCACGGCACCGAAATCACGAAAAAAACCATGCCGCCGGGGCACTTCAACGCGCTGTTCGTGCAGGACGTGAACAAAATCGCCGCCGTGCAGGACGACTATTGGGAAATGTTCGCCGAGGCCAAACGCCAAGGCGCCTTCCTCCTCTGGAACCATCCCGGCTGGGAGGCCCCGAAAAGCGGCGGCATCAAGAAAGGCGCGCCCACGACATTCACCGAAATCCACGAGGAGATTTATCGACGCGGCTACATGGACGGCATCGAGGCGTTTAACGGAAAACAATTCTACCCCGTCGTCGCCAAATGGTGCTCCGACAGAAACCTCGCCGCCTTCGCCAACAGCGACATCCACCTGCCCGAAAGCCGCAACTACGGCCTGCGCAACCCGCGCCGCCCGGTGACGCTCGTGTTTGCCAAGGAAAAAACGCTCGATGCGGTGAAAGAGGCGTTTTTCGCGAAACGCACCGTCGGCTGGGCCGCCGAGATGATTTTCGGCCAGGAACGATTCGTGCGCCCGCTGTTCGACGCCTGCGTCGAAATCAAAAAGGAAGGAGGCCGGCTGACGTTCGTGAACCGCAGCAGCATCCCGGCCACAATCAAGATTGGCGGGGAAACCGTGAAGCTCGGCCCGCTGGCCACCGCCGGGACCGGGTCGCCGTCCGCCGCCGTCCCCGCCGGGATTGCCACGGTGGAAAACTGGCTGGTCGGCAAAGGCAAGCCGCTCCTGGTGCCCTTGGAGTAGCGAGAGGGTGCGGGAGGGGACGGGAGGGTGCGATTCAAAATCGTGCCACCTTGGGACGCTCGCGCAAGGAGCGGCGGCGTCCCGCCGCCGGACGAGGCGAAAGCCTCGCCCGCTTGCGCTTGGGCTGCGCGAAGGCCCGTGTGTGTGGCGGGCACTCGCGTTGCCCGCAGATGATGGGCGCTCGCGTGGCTCGCGTCCGGCGGCGGGACGCCGCCGCTCCTTGCGCGAGCGTCCTTTCGCATCCCTTTTCTTTCCGCCTCCCTTTTGATTCTGACTCTTGAAGGCTGGTTTCCTGCCGAAGGGCGGTTGGTTTCCGCAGGCTGGTTTTGGGGCGGCGGGGTGTCCGCTACGCGGGGCGCGGCGCGTTTTCCCTCGCGAGGCGCGCGAGCTGGCCGACCAGCGAGCGGTGATGCACGGGCTTGTTCATCAACATGCGAAACGCGGGGCGCAGCGCCTGCCAGGCTTCCCGCGTCGCGCTCAGGCATACCAGGCCCAACATGCGCGGCGTGTTGGCCTCCGCCCCGGCGGGAAGGCGAATCCATTCGTCGCATTTTCCGGTGTCGCAATCCACCACGGCGAGATCCCAGCCTGCCCCGGCCAGTTGTTCCGGCGCGGCGGGAAATGCCTCCGCGCCGCATGCCGCGATTTCGCGCACAAGCTCGCGGCGCACGCCGTCGAATTGCGACACCACGGCCACGCGCAATCCCGTGAGCTTCGCGGTCGGGGCGAACGGAGCGGATGTGGAGGCCAGTGCGGGCAGGGGCGGGGCGAAGGGGGGCGAGGAGGACAGAGTGGACGGATCGGGCTGGGAGGGCGGGAAGGGCGGAGCGGACGGGATGGGCGGGGCGGAGAGGCCGGACGGTGATGGCGAGGCGGATGGAACGGATGGAGCGGGCGAGATGAGCTGGGAGGGCCGGACGGGTGAGGGCGAGGCGGAGGGAGCGGATGGGGCGGACTGAGCGAGCGGGATGGGCGGGGCTGTCGGGACGGTC
>JAIRTK010000325.1 GCA_031254955.1 Opitutaceae bacterium | reverse complement strand
AGGAAAGAGAAAGATAAAGAATAAAGAGGAAAGATTCCGGGCGGGGACATCGCTTCCTGTTGCACCCTCATGACGCCGCCGGGCAAATGTGTTGCCAGTCGCCGCGCCGCGGCTATCGTGGCGGCCTTCCGTGATGTCCGGTCTTACGACAGAACTCTTCATCCTCCTGCTCATGTTGCTGGCAAACGGCGTGTTTGCCATGGCCGAAATCGCGGTGATCTCCGCGCGGAAAGCTCGGTTGAAGCAGCGCGCCGCCGAAGGCGACGCGCGGGCGAAAGTCGCCCTCGCCACGGCGTCCGAACCGGCGCGGTTCCTTTCCGCCGTGCAGGTCTTCATCACGTTGCTGGGAATCGGAATCGGCATGTATAGCGGCGAGACCATGGCGGGGAAACTGGCCGAACCGCTCTCTCGCCTGCCTCTCCTGGCCGAATACGCGCGCCCTGTCGCCCTCGTGGTGATGACGCTGCTGCTCACGATGTGCACCGTCGTGCTTGGCGAACTCGTGCCCAAGCGCCTCGCGCTCGCCGCCCCGGAGCGCGTGGCGGTCTGGCTCGCCCCCTTCGTCAACAAACTCGCGAAGCTCGTAAGCCCGCTCGTCTGGCTGCTCACGTTTTCCACCGACAAGGTGATGGGGTTGTTCGGCGTGCGCGAGCAGCCGCGGGAGACGCCGGTGTCGGAGGAGGAGGTCAACATCCTCATCGAGCAGGGCATGCACGCGGGCGTGTTCAACCGCACGGAAAAGGAAATGGTCGAGGGCGTGCTCGAACTCGACAAGCTGCCCGTGACGGCGCTCATGACGCCCAGGCCCAAGATTGTCTTCATCAGCATCGACGACCCCGAGGAGGCGAGCTGGCGGAAAATCGTCTCCAGCGGGCATTCGTATTTCCCCGTGTATCAAGGAAGCCACGACCAGGTGCTCGGCATGGTCGCGGTGAAGGCGCTCTGGGCGCACTCGGCCATCGGCCTGAAATCCAGCCTGAAGGACCTGCTGCTGCCGCCGCTCGTCGTGCCGGAGACCATGGTGGCGATCCAGTTGCTGGAGGCGTTCAAGAAATCCGGCAAACACATCGCGCTCGTGACCGACGAGTTCGGCTCCATCCAAGGCCTCGCGACGCTGATCGACGTGCTCGAAGCCATCGTCGGCGACCTGCCCGCGCACGGGCACGGACGCCGCGACGCGCCCGCCGCCAAGCGGCGCGAGGACGGCTCGTGGCTCATCGACGCGACCCTGCCGGCAGGCGAGTTGAAAACCCTGCTCGACCTCGACGGGCTGCCCAACGAGGACGCCGCCGATTTCCAGACCCTGGGCGGCTTTGTCGTGACGTATTTCGGGCGCATCCCCGAGGCCGGCGACCACTTCGAGCACGCCGGCTGGCGCTTCGAGGTGGTGGACATGGACCGCCACCGCGTGGACAAGGTGCTCGTCGCCAAGGCCGGGGCGCGCCAGGCCGCGGCCTGACGCGCGGGGCCGGAGAAACGGGGTTGTCAAAATCCGGTTCAATTCCGGCCCCTCCCCGAAACGGGCGTTTTGCGCGCTTGACAACCCCCCGCCCCTCCAACAGACGTTTCAAACATACGTTTGAATGCCTGACAAAAAAACAGCACACGGCCAGCCAGGCCGGACGGGGGAGGGCGAACGCCCGACCAAAAAGGTCATACTCGACGCGACCGAGGAGCTCATCGCGAAGCACGGCGTGCGCGCCGTGTCGATCCGCGACATCGCGCACGCGGCGCGCGTCAACCTCGCGGCCATCAATTACCATTTTGGCTCGAAGGACGGGCTGCTGCGGGCGGTGCTGGAGCGGCGCATCTCCAGCGCGTTCACCCGCCGCATGGCGGCGCTGGAGGCCATCGAGCAGGCCGGGAGGCCGGTGACGGCGGAAGCGTTGATGGAGGCGTATCTGGGGCCGTATGTCGCCTGCGACGCAAAGACGAAGCGGCGGCACGAACGCGTCGCGCGGATGATGAGCCATTTTTTTTTCGAGGAAGAGGCGATGATCGGCGCGGTGGCGAAGACGCGCATCGAACCGTTCCTCGTGCGCTTCACGTCCCTGCTCAAGAAAATGCTGCCGTCCGTGCCGGAGGCGGAGCTGGCCTGGCGCTCGTCGCTGGCGATGGGCGTGCTGCACCATCACCTGATGGTGGCCTCGATACGGAAATACGCCGGAGGCCGGCACGCCAAACCCGGCGATGTGAAACAGTGGCTGGTGACCTTTTGCACGGCGGGCCTGCGCGCGCCCGCGAGCGCCCAGGACCCCGCCACTCGCGCCGCGCGGAAAGGGCCGGCGCGCAAAAAATGACGCCCCCGCGCCACCCGCGCCACCGCGCCGCCCACGGAGATTTTTGTAACCTTTTCCCACCTTCCTTTTCCAACACATGCCAATGAAAACACACACCACCAAGCAGGGCGCCCGCGCCGCGATCCCGTTTTCCCTCATGCTCGCCGCCGCCGCCGCGACCGCGCTCGGACTCTCCGGCTGTGGAAAGCAGGCCGGACCGCAAGGACCCGGCGCGGGCGGAGGGATGCCCGGCATCGAAGTCGGCGTGGTCACGCTCAAAGCGAGGCCGGTCACATTGCGCAAGACGCTCCCCGGACGCACGTCCGCCCGCCGCGTCGCCGAAGTGCGCGCGCGGGTGAACGGCATCGTGCAAAAACGCCTCTTCACCGAAGGCGCGGAAGTGCGCGAAGGCCAGCAACTCTACCAGATCGACCCCGCGCCCTATGAAGTCGCGCTGACATCCGCCCGCGCGACGCTCGCGCGCTCCGAGGCGAACCTCGTCTCGGCCAAGGCGCAGGCCGCGCGCTACGCCGGACTTATCCGCGACAAGGCCATCAGCCAGCAGGACTACGACAACGCCGTCGCGCAGCAAAAAGCCTTCGAGGCCGATGTCGCCGCGGGCAAAGCCAGCGTGGAAAACGCGGAAATCAACCTCGCCTACACGAAAGTTTACGCGCCCATCTCCGGACGCATCGGCAAGTCCGAAGTCACCGAAGGCGCCTATGTGCAAGCCGGCGCCGCGACGCTCATGGCCATCGTGCAGCAGCTCGACCCGATCCACGTGGACATCGTGCAACCCGCCGGCCAAGTGCTCAAACTGGAGGAGGCCCGCAAAAGCGGCGCGCTCCAGTCCACGCCCGAAGGCGCGGCGCAAGTGAAACTCTTCTTCCACGACGGACGCGAATACCGGCTGCCCGGCCGGCTCCGCTTCACCGACATCACCGTCGATCCCTCCACCTCCTCCATCCTCCTGCGCGCCGAATTTCCCAACCCCGCCAAAGACGGCGCCGGCGCGCTGCCCGAACTGCTGCCGGGCCTATTCGTGCGCGCCGAAATCATCGAAGGCGTAAGCCCGAACGCCGTGCTCGTGCCCCAGCAAGGCGTCTCGCGCAACATGAAAGGCCAGCCCACCGCCCTGGTGGTGGTCGAGCGCGACGGCCTGACATTCGCCGAGCAACGCATCATCACCACCGAACGCGTCATCGGCGGCGACCACTGGCTCGTCACCGCCGGCCTGAAAGCCGGCGAACAAGTCATCGTCGAAAACCTGCAAATCCTCCAACGCGTCGGCCTCTCCGTCCCCGTGAAACCCGTGCCCGCCGGACAATCCATCGGCTCGATGCCCATCGTCGAACCGGCGGACGGCGCCGAATAATCCGCGCGCGACGCCACCACCACCACCACACTCGAAACGCCCGACAAAGGAGAACCCTCCATGGCAAAATTTTTCATCGACCGGCCCGTCTTCGCCTGGGTCATCGCCATCTTCATGATGCTCGCGGGATTGCTCTCGATCACGCGCCTGCCCGTCTCCATGTATCCGGAAGTCGCGCCGCCCACCATCTCGGTGTCCGCCACCTATCCCGGCGCCTCGGCGCAGACCGTCCAAGACTCCGTCGCCCAAATCATCGAACAACAGATGAACGGCATCGACAACATGCGCTACATGCAGTCCACCAGCAGCGCCGACGGCAGCCTCTCGCTCACCCTGACCTTCGAACAAGGCACCGACCCCGACATCGCGCAAATGCAGGTGCAAAACAAAATGCAACTCGCGCTCCCCCTGCTCCCCAAAGAAGTGCAAGACTACGGCGTGACCGTGCGCAAATCCACGCAAGACATCCTCATGGTCGCCGGCTTCTACTCCGCCGACGGCAGCATGAACGAAACCGACATCTCCGACTACATCGCCACCGCCGTCCAAGACCCGATCAGCCGCCTGCCCGGCGTCGGCGAAGTCCAATTCTTCGGCGCGAAATACGCCATGCGCATCTGGCTCAACCCCGACGCGCTCACCAACTACAACCTCGGCGTCAACGAAGTCATCGCCGCCATCACCGCGCAAAACGCGCAAGTCGCCGTCGGCGAACTCAGCGGCGCGCCCGCCGTCCCCGGCGTGCGCCTGAACGCCACCATCATCGCGCAAGAACGCCTCACCACCGCCGAAGAATTCGCGGCCATCCTCATCCGCGTCGCGCCCGACGGCTCGCAAGTGCGCCTCGGCGACATCGCCCGCGTCGAAAAAGACCGCGAAAACTACTACTTCCGCACCCACTACAACGGCCAGGCCGCCGCCGGCCTCGGCGTGCGCCTGGCCAGCGGCGCCAACGCACTCGCCACCTCCGACGCCGTCCACCAGGAAATCGCGCGCCTCGCCCGCTACTTCCCCGAAGGCCTCAAAGTGGTTTACCCGTTCGACACCGCCCCCTTCGTGCGCATCTCCATCGAAGAAGTCGTGCGCACGCTCATCGAAGCCATCGTGCTCGTGTTCCTCGTCATGTATCTGTTCCTCCAAAACATCCGCGCGACCCTCATCCCCACCATCGCGGTCCCGGTGGTGCTCCTCGGCACCTTCGCCGTCATGGCCATGTTCGGCTTCAGCATCAACATGCTCAGCATGTTCGGCCTCGTCCTCGCCATCGGCCTGCTCGTGGACGACGCCATCGTCGTCGTCGAAAACGTGGAACGCGTGATGGTCGAGGAAGGCCTGTCACCGCGAGAAGCGACCCGAAAATCCATGGGCCAGATCACCGGCGCGCTCGTCGGCATCGCCCTCGTGCTCTCAGCCGTCTTCGTGCCCATGGCATTCTTCAGCGGCTCGACCGGCGTCATCTACCGCCAGTTCTCCGTCACCATCGCCTCCGCCATGGTCCTGTCCGTGATCGTCGCCCTCGTGCTCACCCCCGCGCTCTGCGCCTCCATCCTCAAGCCGCCCGCGACCGGCGGACACGCCGCCCGGCGCGGCTTCTTCGGCTGGTTCAACCGCAGCTTCGAGCAAAGCACCCGCATCTACGCGCGCGGCGTCGGCGGCATCGCCCGCCGCCCCGTGCGCTTCCTCCTCATCTACGCGCTCATCGGCCTCGGCCTCGGCTACCTCTTCCTGCGCATCCCCAAAGCCTTCCTCCCCGACGAAGACCAAGGCGTCGCCTTCCTCCAAGTCACCCTCCCCCCCGGCTCCACCCAAGAGCAAACCCTCACCGTGCTCAAAGAAGTCGAACACTACTTCCTCGAAGTGGAAGACAAAAAAAACGGCACCGTGGAAAGCGTCTTCACCATCGCCGGCTTCAGCTTCGGCGGACGCGGCCAGAGCGCCTCCATGGGCTTCATCAAACTCCGCGACTGGAGCCTGCGCAAAAACCCCGCCCAGAAAGTCGCCGCCGTCGCCGACCGCGCCATGCGCTACTTCTCCCAAATGAAAGTCGGCTTCCCCTACGTCCTCGTCCCCCCGGCCATGCCCGGCCTCGGCACCTCCTCGGGCTTTGAAATGATCATCCAAGACCGCGAAGGCATCGGCCACGAAGACTTCGCCACCCAACGCGACAAACTCCTCGTCCTCGCCGCCCAAAACCCCGGCCTCGGCGGCAACGTGCGCTTCAACGGCCTCGAAGACACCCCCCAGTTCCACATCGACGTGGACTACGAAAAAGCCTCCGCCCTCGGCCTCTCCATCCCCGAAATCAACCAGACCCTCTCCACCGCCTGGGCCTCCACCTACTTCAGCGACTTCGTGGACCGCGGACGCGTAAAACGCGTTTACATCCAAGCCGACGCCCCCTACCGCATGATGCCCGAAGACCTCGACCGCTGGTATGTCCGCAACACCCGCGGCGAAATGGTCCCCTTCTCCGACTTCGCCACCACCCGCTGGGCCTACGGCCCCCCCTCGCTCAACCGCTTCAACGGCTTCCCCTCCTTCAACATCCAAGGCACCGCCGCCCAAGGCAAAAGCAGCGGCGAAGCGATGGACATCATGCAGCAAATCGTCGAAACCGAAATGCCCGGCAACATCGGCCTCGCCTGGAGCGGCATCTCCTACGAAGAAAAACTCGCCGGCGACCAAGTCGCCATGCTCTACTCCATCTCCCTCCTCGTCGTCTTCCTCTGCCTCGCCGCCCTCTATGAAAGCTGGACGGTGCCCTTCTCCGTCATACTCGTCGTCCCCCTCGGCATCATCGGCGCCGTGCTCGCCGTCTGGCTGCGCGGCCTCACCAACGACGTCTATTTCCAAGTCGGCCTCCTCACCACCGTCGGCCTCTCCGCCAAAAACGCCATCCTCATCGTCGAATTCGCGCGCGACGCCTTCGAAGGCGGCATGGGCCTCCTGGAAGCGGTCGTCCACGCCGCGCGCCTCCGCCTCCGCCCCATCCTCATGACCTCGCTCGCCTTCGGCTGCGGCGTCATCCCCCTGGCCATCTCCACCGGCGCCGGCTCCGGCTCCCAAAACGCCATCGGCACCAGCGTGTTTGGCGGCGTCGTCACCGGCACCCTCCTCGCCATCTTCTTCGTCCCGATGTTCTTTGTCTTCGTCACAAAACTCTTCCGGGCCGACCGCCGCGCCACCACGCAACCCGCCACCACGCAACCCGCCGCGGACGAACAACACCCATAGTCGCAAAAAACAAAACGCAACCGCACGCCGCCTCCCGATGAATTCCCAGCCCGCCAACCACCGCCACCACCCGCGCCACCTCGCCGCCCTCGCTGCCCTCGCCGCCGCCGCCCTCGCCGGCTGCACGATGGCGCCGAAATACGAACAACCCGACGCGCAAGTCCCCGCAAACTTCGCGCACCCCGCGCCCGCATCCGCCGACGCCACCACCACGCCCGCCGACGCCACCACCGCAGCGCCCGCCGCCGCCGACATCGGCTGGCGCGACTTCTTCGGCGACGAACGCCTCCGCCGCCTCATCACCCTCGCCCTCGAAAACAACCGCGACCTCCGCGTGGCCGCCCTCCGCGCCGAACAAGTCCGCGCCCAATACCAAATCGAACGCTCCGGCCTCATCCCCTCCATCGGCGCGAGCGGCGCCGGCACCCGCCAACGCACCCCCGGCGACCTCAACGCCACCGGCCGCGCCGCCACCTCCAGCCAATACAACATCGGCCTCGGCGTCACCGCCTACGAACTCGACTTCTTTGGCCGCGTGCGCAGCCTCAAAACCGCCGCGCTGGAAACCTACCTCGCCACCGACGAAGGCCGCCGCGCCGCGCAACTCGCGCTCATCGCCGCCCTCGCCGCGCAATACATCCTCGAACGCTCCGCCGACGAACAACACACCCTCGCCGCCGAGACCCTCAAACTCGTGCGCGCCTCCAACGAACTCGTGAAACGCCGCCACGACGCCGGCCAAGCCTCCGAACTCGACCTCCGCACCGCCGAAACGCAAGTTTACGCCGCCCAAGCCGCCCTCGCCGAACACGCCCGCCAACGCGCGCTGGCCGCGAACGCCCTCGCCCTCCTCGTCGGCGCGCCCCTGCCCACCGACCTGCCCGCGCCCGCGCCACTCGGCGCGCAAGGCCTCCGCGCCGACCTGCCCTCCGGCCTGCCCTCCGACCTGCTCACACGCCGCCCCGACATCCTCCAAGCCGAGCACGCCCTCCGCTCCGCCAACGCCAGCATCGGCGCCGCCCGCGCGAACTTCTTCCCCTCGATCACGCTCACCGCCTTTGGCGGCACCGCCAGCGCCGAGCTGGACGGCCTCTTCAAAACCGGCTCCGGCACATGGAACTTCGCCCCGAAAATCACCCTCCCGCTCTTCACCGCCGGACGCAACCGCGCCGTGCTGAAATCGGCGCAGGCCGCGCAACAAATCACCGTCGCCCAATACGAAAAAGCCGTGCAAACCGCCTTCCGCGAAGTCGCCGACGCGCTCGCCTCGCGCCAATTTCTGGCGGCGCAGATCGCCGCGCAAGAAAGCCGCGTCGCCGCCGAGCAACGCCGCCACGAACTCTCCGACCTCCGTTACCGGGAAGGCGTGGACAACTACCTCGTGGTCCTCACCGCCCAGCAAAACCTCTACAGCGCGCAGCAAGGCCTCATCCAAGCCCGCTCCGCCGGCCTCTCGAACCTCGTCGGCCTCTACAAAGCCCTCGGCGGCGGCTGGCAGGAAACAACCACCGGCCAAACCATCGCAAACAAATAACCGCCCCCCCGGACGCGCTTCAAAGCAAGCCCCCGCCCCAAGCTCGTCCGGCCCCTTCCTCCTCTTTCCCTTTATCTTTCTCCCCTTCGTTAACCAAGGTTACGCAGACGACTCGCGGGATGGAGTGACACCCTTTCCCAGTGAAAAGCACCCTATAGAAGCAGAGCCATGTAGGGGCTTCGCTTGCGAAGCCCGTTGCTGGTGCACGCCCGTTGCTGGTGCACGGCCTTTACTGGAGCACGGTTATCAAGCCGGGCGTCGCAAGCGACGCCCCTACAAAAGAGTGATTTTCATTGGGAATGGGTATAAGAGAACAAGTAAGAGTAAGAGCGCGAGTAAGAGAACAAGTAAGAGAACGAGAACAAGTAAGAAAACGATTAAGAAAACGAGCAAGAGAACGAGAATGATTAAGAGAACGAAAACGAGAACGATTGGAGAAACACGACTATCCCCAGACTTGCCCGCCGCGCCGCGTGCGCCTTTGCTTGCCCCTTGTGACCAGCCGCATCACCCGCATCGCCATCCTTGCCGTCTCCATCGCCGCGCAACACCTGCCCGCGGCCCAGGACGGCGGACAGACGGGCGAAGATGAAATCGTGGTGCTCACAAACGGAGGCTTCCGCGTGACACCGCCCCCGGCAAACCGCCCCGAGTTCAACGCCGGCAGCTTCGACACCGACCCCGCCACCGGCGACTACGTCGGCACCGGCGACGCGCGCCTCGATTACCAAGACGCACTCCTCACCGCCGACGAAATCCGCTACCACCCGCGCACCCAGACCGCCACCGCCCGCGGACACGTCGAACTCACCCGCGCCGGACAACGCCTCGTCGCCGGCGAAATCACCTACCGCTTCCCCGACCAAACCTTCTCCGCCACCGACATCCGGCTCGGCGAATTCCCATTCTACATCTCCGGCGAACGCGCCAACGGCACCCCCTCCGAAATCACCCTCGCCAACGCCCGCATCACCTACACCGAACCCGGCCCCTTCGCCCCCGCGCTCCACGCCGGCACACTCGTTTACGGCCCCGACCGGCGTATCCGCACTCAAGATACACGCCTCGGCCTCGGCCCCGTCACGCTCCTCCCCCTCCCACGCCTCAACCAACCGCTGGGCGGCACCGCGCTCTCCCGCACCGACGCCCGGCTCGGCCAGCGCGGCAACCTCGGCTTCTTTCTCGGCCTCGGCATCGAAACGCCCATGCTCGAAGGCGTCGAAGCCGGCGCCGCCGCCGCCTTCCACACCAAACGCGGACTCCTCATCGGGCCGACCGCCACCTACGACACCACGCGCCCCGGCGGACACGCCGCCGGCTCGCTCCGCACCGGCTACATCCACGACTACGGCGACCGCCTCGCCGACGTGCTCGCCCGCCCCATCCAGTCCGACCGCGCCTTCGTTGCCTGGACCCATCACCAGAACATCACGGAAAACGTTTCCGTTTTCGGCGAGATTCACTACTGGAGCGACTCCGAAATCACGCGCGATTTTCGCGCCGATGAATTTCACCGCCTCCAGCACCCGGACAACTTCCTCGAAACCAACTACACCGGACGCAACTACGTCATCTCCCTCCTCGCCCGCGCGCAACTCAACCCCTACCACTCCGTCCAGCAACGCCTCCCCGAACTCCGCTTCGACCTCCTCCCCGTCGCCAGCGGCCTCGGCATCTACCAACGCCTCCAACTCAGCGCCGCCTCGCTCACCGACAACGCCCCCGCCGGCGCGCCGACCCTCGACAGCAACCGCCTCGACGGCTACTACGCGCTGGAACGCCCCGTGACCCTCGGCGACTGGGCCTCGTTCACCCCGATCCTCGGAGGACGCCTCACCCACTACGCCGACGCCAACCCCGGCGACGGCACCAACCACTACACCCGCGCCCTCGGTGAAATCGGCTTCGACGCCAGCCTGCGCGCCAGCGGCATCTTTGACTACAAAAACGAACAATGGCGCATCGACGGCCTCCGCCACCTCGTCACCCCGCGCCTCTCCTACCGCTACATCCCGCGCGCCGACAAAGGCCGCCCCTGCATCCCCGCCATCGACGACCGCACCTTCACAACCTACCTCCAGCCGCTCGGCCTCGGCGACCAACGCTACATCGACGAACTCCGCCCCGCCAACACCCTGCGCATCGGCCTCGACCAAACCCTGCAAACCCGCCACCCCGAATACGGCTCGCGCGACCTCGCCATGCTCAACCTCGCCGCCGACCTCCACTTCGGCAACACCGCCGCCACCGCCGCCGCCCAACGCACCGGCACCGCCGCTGCCACCGCCGCCGCTGCTGCCCAACGCAGCGGCAACACCGCCACTGCCACCGCTGCCTCTGCCACTGCTGCCACCTCTGCTGCCACCGCCGCCACTACCGCCACCGCCGCCTCCGCTGCCACCGCTGCCACCGCCACCGGTGCGGGCGCGCGCAGCGCCGCCCGCCGCAACGCCCGCCGCCTCTCCGACCTCTACGCCGAATTCGCGCTCATGCCCGCGACCTGGCTGCGCTTCGATTTTTTCACCAGCCTCGACAGCCGCGACATCATCCTCCGCGAATTTAACGCCGGCCTGACCCTCCACGACGGCGAACGCTGGTCGCTCACGCTTTCCAACGAATACCTGCGCGACCAAATCGAAGAATACGTCGGCGAATTTCGCTACCGTTTCAACGAAGTCTGGCGCGGCTACCTGCGCCTGCACTACGACGCCCGCGAAACCCGCTTCAACGAACGCACCATCGGCCTCATCCAAAACATCGCCAACGGCCTCTGGACCATCCGCTACGGCATGACGCTCTACGACGGCAACACCCGTGAAAGCGATTTCGGATTCAACATCAACATCACCATCGCCCGCTTCTAGAGGCATTCCCTAATTATTTTCCAAAATTACGCGCCGCCTCGCTCGTAAAGCAAACTGGCGGACAGCCGCTTCGCTCGAAACCCAATCTGCTTCAGGGCGGACCATCGGCCCGTCAGCAGGTTGGTTCCCGAACGAAGCGCCCCCCCCTGGCAGCCTGTCTTATATCATTTCCCACTGAAACTCACACAATGGAAGCCGATAAAGGTAGGGCGAGGCGTCCCGCCGAGCCGCGAGCGGTTCCCACGGCTCGGCGGGACACCTCGCCCTACCTGAAGGGAGATTTCCATTCGCAAAGGGTATTATATTCTTCGCGGCTCCGCATTCTTCGCTGTTATATAAAATCCATGCGCCTTCGCGGTTATTCCGCATCTTTCGCGGTCGCCGGAGTCATGCGCTGGCGCGCCCGCCCGGACGCCAGCCGCAACGACGCGCAGGCCGCCGCCGCGCACACCGCGAGCGTCACGCCCATGGGCGCCGCGCTCTCCGTGCCGAAGCAACCCGCCAGCGCGCCCGCCAGCCCGCCCATGCCGAATTGCAGCGTGCCGAGCAGCGCCGCCGCGCTTCCCGCCGCGCGCCCGAACGGCTCCAGCGCGAGCGCGAGCGCGTTCGGCCCCACCATGCCGCCCGACGCCAGCGTCAAAAAAAGCAACGCCACAATCGCCGGGAAACCCCCGAGACCCGTCCACGCGCACACCGCCAGCGCCAGCCCCGCAAGCAGCACCACGACCAGCACGCCGCCGAGTATCCGCCCCGGCGCGTGATTGTGCAGCAACTTCCGGTTGAGCGCCGCCGCGCCGAGCATCCCCAGCGCGTTGAGTCCGAAAAACGCCGAAAACCCCGCCGGCGACACGCCATTAAGCCCGATGAACACATGCGGCGAGCAGGTGATGTAGGTGAACAACGCGCCGGCGTTGAAGCCGAGGACCAGCGCGTAACCCAGAAAACGCCGCTCGCCCAGCAGCCGCCAGTAACCCGCGACCGCCGACAGCACGCCCAGTCGGCTCCGCCGTTCCGCCGGCAACGATTCCGGCAGGCCGAACATCACCGCCAGCCACGCCGCCACGCCCACCGCCAGCAACACCCAGAAAATGCCGCGCCACCCGCCCAGCGGCAGGATGTGCGCCCCCGCTATCGGCGCGAGGATCGGCGCCGCGCCCATGACGATCATCAACAACGAAAACGCCGACGCCGCCTCGCGCCCCGAAAACCGGTCGCGGACGACGGCCCGCGAGAGCACCATCCCCGCCGCGCCGCCCAGCGCCATCGCCACCCGCCAGCCGATCAACCCGCCCGCCGTCCCCGCCCGCGCGCAGCCCGCCGACGCCAGTGCGAACAACGCCAGCCCGCACAACAACGGACGCCGCCGTCCGAACCGGTCGGAAAGCGGCCCGTAAATCATTTGGGAGAGCGCCACCGCGATGAAAAAGACGGACAGGCTGAATTGCGCCGCGCTCTCGCTGGCGCGCAGGTCGCGGGCGATTTGCGGAAGCGCGGGCAGATACATGTCGATCGCGAGCGGCCCGAACGCGGCGAGCAAGGCGAGGAGCAAAATCAGCCTGTAGTAGCGCGCCCCGGTCCCTGCCGGCGGCGCGTCGCGGACGATGTCGGTGTTGGCAACCATCCCGCGCAGATTAGGTTTTCCGCGTTGTGTGTCATGTGACTTTTTTCGGCTCCATGATTGCCTAGAGTGTGTCGTCATGAGATTTTAAGCCAGAGGTAAAGACATCGGATTTGGACGACGGCAAGGAAACTGGCGGCGTTTTTCACATAACGTGTAGCGATCCCCCGCCAGCCCTTCAGTTTCAGGATAGCGTTTTCCTCCAAATGCCGCAGCCGATACAAATAACGTTCCTAGTTTCTTGGTGCCACCCGATGCTTGCGCGGCGGGATGACTACTGTCATGCCACGGTGACGGGCGTTCTCTACAATCTCATTGGTATCGTAGCCTTTGTCGGCTACAAGATTTTCTGCGGCAATGTCTTGAGTCAATGCGTCAGCTTGTGTGCAATCAGCGACGGAAGCCGCCGTGACAAGAACTCGGAGCGGCATACCATGAGCATCCACGGCCACGTGCACTTTCGTGTTAAGCCCCCTTTTGTGCGTCCGACCGCTTGCGTGCCACCCTTGGCCCCGGTGCCGTGCGCATGCGTTTTGACGTGGGTCGCATCAATAAACAGCCACTCGAAGTCGGGGTCGGTTA
>JAIRTK010000322.1 GCA_031254955.1 Opitutaceae bacterium | reverse complement strand
CGACGTGGCCGGCGCCTACATGAAAAACTGGATCAACGAGGACAACGTCATCGGCGACTGCCCGTGGCAGAGGGACATCGACGACGCCCGCGCCGTCGCGGAGCAGATCGGGATTCCCTTCCGCGTGGTCAACCTGATGGAGGAATACCGCGAGCGCGTCGTGTCGTATTTGTTGGACGGATACAAGGACGGCTTCACGCCGAACCCCGATGTGATGTGCAACCGCGAGATCAAGTTCGGCGTTTTTCTGGCATGGGCGCGGGAGCACGGCTTCGACGCCGTCGCGACCGGGCACTACGCGCGCCGCATCGCGCGCGCGGACGGTTCGTGCTCGATCATCGAGGGCGCGGACAAGAACAAGGACCAGACGTATTTTCTCGCCATGCTCGGCCAGGAGCAGGCGCGGGCGGCGCGCTTCCCGGTCGGCGACTTGCCGAAGCCGGAGCTTCGCCGCATCGCCGCGGAGGCCGGGCTGGCGACGGCGGCGAAAAAGGACAGCCAGGGCATCTGTTTCATCGGGCAGGTGCGCATGCAGGATTTTTTGCGGCACTACGTGCCCGACGAGCCGGGACCGATCGTGCGGGCGGGCGACGGGCGCGTGCTCGGCGCGCATCGCGGGCTGCATTATTACACCATCGGCCAGCGCAAGGGCATCGGCATCCCGTCCAACACGGATTTCAAGAACTACGTGGTGGTGGGCAAGCGCGCGGAGGATCGCGCGTTGCTGGTCGCGTTTGACGGGCCGGAGGCGCCGGGATTGTTCGCCAGCGAGGTGCGCGTGCATTCGTTGAGCTGGGTGGAGAAACCCGTCGCCGGGCCGCGCTGGATTGAGGGCCGCGTGCGTTACCGCGATCCGCGGGTGGCGCTGGAGTTCATTCCCGACGAGGAAAACGGGGCGGGCGGGGGCGGGGGAGGCAGCGCGACGATCCGCTTCCGCGAGCCGCAGCGCGCCCTGGCTCCGGGCCAGATCCTTGCGCTCTACGATGGCGAGCGCCTGCTGGGCGGCGGGGTTTATGTTTAGGGCGGGCGGCTGCGCGGCCCGTTTAAGTTTGAAGTTTAAGTTTAAGCACAAACCTTCGCCACCTCGCCTCGCTTCCTCACTTAAACTTAAAACTTCAACTTAAAACTTAAGCTGGTCGCCCAGCGGCCCCGATTTCCATGCCACCTGCTCCGCTAGCGCCTCTACCGCCGACAGCCGATGCCGATGCCGTCCTCGCGCGTTTCCTCGCGGTCATGTCCGAACGCCGCATGGAGCTTTACCCCGAGCAGGAGGAGGCCGTGCTCGAACTCTTCTCCGGCGCCAACGTCATCCTCGCCACGCCCACCGGATCCGGCAAATCCCTCGTCGCCGCCGCGCTCCACTTCAAGGAACTCTGCGCCCGCGCGCCGGGCGCGCCCCGCCGCTCGGTTTACACCTGCCCCATAAAAGCCCTCGTCAACGAAAAATTCCTCGCCCTCTGCCGCGATTTCGGCCCCGAAAACGTCGGCATGATGACCGGCGACGCCTCCGTGAACCCGCACGCCCCCGTCCTTTGCTGCACCGCCGAAATCCTGGCCAACATCGCCCTCGGCGGCGGCCCGCGCGCCGACGCCGTCAGCGCCGTCATCATGGACGAGTTTCACTACTACTCCGACCCCGGGCGCGGCGTCGCCTGGCAGGTGCCGCTCCTCACCCTGCCGCGCGCCCGCTTCCTCCTCATGTCCGCCACGCTCGGCCCCACCTCCTTTATCGAGCGCGAGCTTGTCCGCCTCACCGGCGCGCCCGCCGTCACCATCCGCGGCGACCGCCGCCCCGTGCCGCTCGAATTTGAATACAGCGAAACCCCTCTCAACGAGCGCGTCGCCGACCTCCTCGCCACCCGGCGCGCGCCCGTTTACCTCGTCTATTTCACCCAGCGCGAAGCCTCCGAGGCCGCGCAAGACCTCACCTCGCTCGCCGTCTGCACCCGCGACGAAAAAGCCGCCCTCGCCGCCGCGCTCGAAACCGTGCGCTTCAACAGCCCCTACGGACGCGACATGAAACGCTGGCTGCGCCACGGCATCGGCGTGCACCACGCCGGCCTGCTCCCGCGCTACCGCATCCTCGTCGAACAACTCGCCCAGCGCGGCCTCCTCAAACTCGTCTGCGGCACCGACACCCTCGGCGTCGGCATCAACGTCCCCATCCGCACCGTCGTCTTCACCAAACTCTGGAAATACGACGGCCAAAAAGCCGCCATCCTCAACGTCCGCGACTTCCGCCAGATCGCCGGACGCGCCGGACGCAAAGGCTTCGACACCGTCGGCCACGTCATCGTCCAGGCGCCCGAACACAGCATCGCCAACAAACTCGCCGACGCCAAGGCCGCCGCCGCGAAATCCTCCGGCGGAAAAAAGAAAACCCCCGCCAAACAAAAAGCCCCCGAAGGCACGCCCGGCTGGGACGCGAAAACCTTTGAAAAACTCATGACCGCCCCGCCCGAGCCGCTCCAATCCCGCTTCGCCGTCTCGCACGGCATGCTCCTCCACGTGCTCGCCCGCGACGCCGACGGCTGCCGCGCCCTGCGCCGCCTCATCGCCGACTCGCACGAACCGCCCGCCCGCAAAAAAGCCCACCGCCGCCGCGCCTGGCAACTCTTCCGCGCCCTCCTCGACCGCAAAATCATCGCCTGGATTCCCCCCGCCGCGCGCCCGCCCACCGGGAAAAAACTCACCGTCAACGTTGACTTGCAAGACGACTTTTCGCTGCACCAGCCGCTCTCCCTCTACCTCATCGACACGCTCCCGCTCCTCGACCGCGCCTCGCCCGACTACGCCCTCGACGTGCTCACGCTCTGCGAATCCATTGTCGAGGACCCCGACCCCATCCTGCGCCGCCAACTCGACCGCCTGAAAACCGACGAACTCGCCCGCATGAAAGCCGCCGGCATCCCCTACGAAGAACGCATGGCCAAACTCGAAGAACTCGAACACCCCAAACCCCTCCGCGATTTTCTCTACACCACCTTCAACCACTTCGCCGCCACGCACCCCTGGGTGGAAAACGAAAACGTGCGCCCCAAATCCATCGCGCGCGAAATGTATGAACGCTACCAACCCTTCTCCGCCTACGTGCGCGAATACGGGCTGGAACGCTCCGAAGGCATCCTCCTCCGCCACCTCTCGCAAACCTGCAAAGTCCTTGTCCAGACCGTCCCCGACACCGCGAAAACCGAGGAAATCCTCGAACTGGAAACCTGGTTCCGCGAACTCATCCAAGGCACCGACTCCAGCCTCCTCGAAGAATGGGAAC
>JAIRTK010000316.1 GCA_031254955.1 Opitutaceae bacterium | reverse complement strand
TCTATATTGACGTGACCGAAACCCTGCCCGACGGCTCCGGCAACCCTGGTTTTCTGCAACCCTACGGACAGGAGGCGCACCTCGTCGCACCGCTCGGCAAGGAAACCTACAATGCGCGCGCCGCCGCCGCTTATATATTTGAGCACGAAAAGCTCGGCGTCATCACCGTCAGCGCCATGGCCGGTTGGCAATACTGGAAACAGGAACAGCGCCAGTATTCCTACGGACTCAAGGGTATGACTGGGGACCCGCGCACTTGGACGCGCCCCTTCGGGCTGGACGGCGCGGGAAACATCACCTTCGACACCACCACCATTGATCCACGCATTTACTACAGGTATTACTGGACGATCAACACCCCCGGCAACCGTCCCCGCCGGGATTTGCCGGACGGGGTTTACACCGTCACGGACGCCAACGGCAATGAATACCAAGGCACACCCGCGATGCTCCTCGACATGCGCGCCCCATCCAACCAATCCCGCCAGAAAACCAGCCAGACCTATTTTCAGGCGGCCACGAACTGGAAAATGCTCGACAGCCGCCTGATTTACCTCGGAGCCGTCCGCCACGACATTTATACCTCCAAGGTCTGGACTCCGCCTATCGACATTTATAATCCCGCTTACGGCCCCGGCTGGGATGGCCTCACGGTGCTTTTTAGACCCTTGGGACCGGACAACTACGGCGAAATGACGGGCGAGGAACAAGCCCTGTGGTCCTCCCCCGCCGTGGACGTCGCCGTCACAACATTCTCATCGGGCCTAATCTTCCATGCCAAGAACTGGCTCAGCCCCTATGTGAATTACGCGCAAACCTTCAGCCCCGCCGGCAACGCCCGCGACATCCGCGGTGGCGCCCTCGGCCCCTCACGCTCCCAAGGCTGGGACCTCGGTGTGCGCCTGACACTGATTGATGGCCGTGTCTCCGCCGTCATCAATTACTATTTTGGCAAGGAAACGAACAATCCCGTCGGAGCCGGAACCATCGGAGGATATATAAACACCATTGTGAATACCGGCGTGAATGGCGAGACGGGAATCAACGCCCGCGGACTGCTCCCCGTGCAAGTCGGCCATTACGACAATCGACTCCGCCAGACCGAGGGCGCGGAACTGGACGTTACCGCAAATCTCACCAAACAATGGCGGCTCTCATTCAACCTCGCCGCGCCCAGGGCATTCCAGTCGGAGGCCTACAAGGACACGCGCGCCTTTATCGAACGCGAGGAATACCGCCTGATGAACATCCTCCGCGACACCGGCATGGTCGCCTTCGACGAAGGCAAGATGGCCTATGCCACGACCACCACGGCGCCCTACTACCTGACCTCGCGCGCCATCCCCCAATGGAACAGCCTCATGAACGAGCGCAACACCACGCTCGCCGCGGACGACCAGAAAATCGCCCGGCAGTCCAATCTCATCGCCAATATTTTTACCGATTACGCCTTTAACAAAGGCTGGCTCCGGGGCTTCAGAATCGGCGGCGGCGTCAACTATCGCGGCAAGGAAATCATCGGCTATCGCGGCGCCGACCTGATCGAGGACCCCCGCGACCCCTCCAAGACCATCCTCGACCCCTCCACGGGACCGTGCAGCTATATCTACGCGGACGAGTGGTTCACGACCACGCTCACCCTCAGCTACTCCAAACGCCTGCTGCGCAAACATTATATCATATTCAACCTCAGAATCGACAACCTCTTCGATTACGACAAGCCCCGGTATGTCAACACCGTCATGCGCGCCCCGGACGGCAGGCTCGACACGCCCGCGCGCGTGGCCACGCCGAATGCCTATTATTATATAAACCCGATCAACTTCGTGTTCACCACCACCTTTAAATTCTAGCCGGCCTTGCTCACCAGACACCATGCCCACGGACGCCCGAACGCCTAGTATAACGCCCCCGGAAAAAAGCCGGAGCCGTGGAATGGATCCCGCCATCCGGCGCGACGTCAGGACGCCGCGCGCGGCGTCCTTGCATGGCGCAGCCCGGCCCGTTCAACCGGACGCCTGATGCGCCAGCCCGGCCCTTGGAATGCCAGCGATGCTCTCCCCGTTTCCACTCCGTCTCCTCATGCTCGCCGTGCTGGCCTCGGCCTTGTTCCGCCTGCCCGTCCTCGCGCAACAAGCCGGACGCGAAACCCACACGGGGGAAAATGACGATCATGATGAGATTGTCGAAATGTCCCCCTTCGTGGTCGAGACCCGGCGCGACGACGGCTTTGTCGCCGCCAGCTCGCTGGCGGGCGGACGCCTGGCCGGGGACTTGAAGGACACGCCCGCGGCCTATTCCGTCATCACCAAGGAATTCATCGAGGCGCTCGGCATCACCGATGTCGAGGAGGCCAACAAGTGGGCCGTAAACGTCTCCACCAGCCGGGGCGATGGCTACAGCGACCTCATTTCACGCGGCATAAATCCCGTCGTTCGCGGCGTCGCCTCCGGCGGGCAGCAACGCAATTTTTTCCCCAGCACCTTCAAGCCCGACAGCTACAACCTGGATCGCTACGACTTCGCCCGCGGCCCCAACGCCATCCTCTACGGCACCGGCAGCCTGGGCGGCTTGGTGAACGTTGTCACCAAACAGGCCGTCCTGCGCAAAACCATCGCCGACCTCGGCCTGCAAATCGGCTCGTGGAACCGTCAGCGCATCACCGGCGATTTCAACATCCCCGTCGGACGGATTTTTGCCGCGCGCGTCAACGTCCTGCGCCAGAAACTCGACGGCTGGCGCGACAACGAATTCGACAACCGCAAGGCCGTCGACGCCGCCTTCACCTGGCGCCCCGTGCGCAACCTGCGCATTCAAGGCGAGGGCGAATGGGGCAAATTTGAACGCAACGCCATCATCACCACCATCGGCGACCAAGTGAGCGGCTGGGACGGCGTCACCACGGCGTCCGCCCCGCAAAAAACCACCATGAACGGAGCGGCGGCCAAAGGCGTGCGCCGCTTCAGCTACCCGCTGGGCGTCGCCAGCCTCGGCTCCGCCGGCGGCCTCATCAATTACGGCGGCTTCTACAGCACCCTCGGCGGCGGGCAAACCACCGGAGTGCCGGTCGGAGGAAAGCC
>JAIRTK010000247.1 GCA_031254955.1 Opitutaceae bacterium | reverse complement strand
CTGATGCATGAGGCGGGGCCGCGCGGGCGGGCGGGTTCACCGGGCCGGCGCGGGCGGGGGCGCGGCGGGCGTTTTGGCGGCGGGTGTTCCCGTGGCGGGCGTTTCGGCGGCGGGCGCGGTGTTCACCGGAGGCATGGTGAAGGTGATGCGGTTGAGGATGCCGAGCAGGGACTGGCGCAGGATGGCGTTTTCCTCGTCCTCGGTTTTGTTGTAGGTGGAGCGCGCGAGCACTTTGTCGGCGAGTTCGGTGCTGATGATGAAGACGTGGCCGTGTTTCACGAAGAGCAGGTTGCCGCGCTTGGCGACCGGGGGCTTTTCGTAGCGGGGGAGGAAGAGCAGGTCGTTGAACATGGAGCCGCCGGGGAGAAGCATGTAAACGAGCAGCGCGCCGCCTTCCCGTTCGCGGAGGAAGAGGGCTTTTTCCACCCGCGAGCCGGGCAGGACGCGCTGGATGTCGGGCTGGAGATGGGTGGTGAAAAACGAGGTGAGGAAGTCTTTGCGTCCGCGGAGATGCTCGTCGGCGGTCATGGCGGCGTCCATCCGCACGCAGCCGACGAGGACGAAGGTCTCGAACGCGTCTTGAAAGGTGACGGTGGTCGGCGTGTCTTCGACCGTGCCGCCGAGTTCCGGCAGCACGGGAATGCTCATGTGATACACGTCGCCGGGGGCGTAATAGGTCTTGCCCGTGATGCGGCCGGCGAGCGGATTCGGTTCCTCGTCAGGGAGGGTTGCCGCCTCCGGTGGCGGGGTTTGGGCGCGCGCGAACGGGAGCAGGAGGGAAAGGCAGGCAAGGATGCCGGGAGTGAGCAGGCGGCGGATGGTCATGGAGAGGCGTTTTGAACGAGATGGTAATGTGGACGCGGACGGCTTTTTCAAGCGCGGGAAATCCGGCGGGCAGGGAAAACGCGCCGGGAGCCGCGCCAAGGGACAATGCCGCCCGCGCTTTCGTTCCGCCGTGGTTTCGTCCCGCCGTGGTTTCGTCCCGCTGTGGTTTTGATTGCGGGAGCGCCGAAAAGCACGGCATGGGGGTCTTTCGCCAAAATAACAGAGGGAGGGCACTTTGAAAAATGGCCAAAAATGACCGAAAATGGCCAAAAGAGGCTGGGAGGCCTTGGAGAGGATTTCCGGCCTTGGCATTGGTGAAATTTGAATTTTTTAAAGTGTCCAAGGGGGGCGTTGATTCCGTTGCGCTTGGGGAGCGCACGCATCTTGCGTGCCGGTTTTGGCGGGACGCCGGGCAATGCACGCGGGACGTGTGCGCTCCCCGAGCACGATGGCGGGACGTGCGTTCTCCAAGCTTGATGGCGTGGCACTTTGCGGCGGTCCAATGCTCACGCCTTGCCGTCGGGATAGGTTTTCAGCGCCCATCGGATGGCCGGGCTGCCGGTGCTCGGGACGATGAATTGCAGGCCCGCGGACAAGCCGTTGCCGAGCGCGACCGGGAGCGTGAGGACCGGCAGGCCGGCCAGGCTGGCCGGCGAGTTGAGCGTGAGCAGGCGATTGCGGTTTTCCAGCGTGCAGTCGGATTTCGTCAGCGCGGGAAACGGCGTCGCGGGCATCACGAGAAAATCGTAGCCGTGGAAATAGGCGCGGAAAAGTTCGCGGATGGCGGCGCGCTTGATGTGCGCGGCGTCGAGCTGGGCCGGCGTCCAGTTGCGCCCGCGGTCAATCAGCGCCCAGACCGTGTCGCTGTAGTGCCGGCGGTGGCGGTCGAGCCAGCCGGCATGAACCTCGTAGGCCTCGGTGCTCTGGAGGATCGAATAGGATTCGAGCGCGCCGCGAAACGCGCTGGTGATCTGGCCGCGCGTGGTGCGGTCGGCGGGCGGAGCGAGCCGGCGCGCCGCGTCGCGCATGGCCTTGGCCGTGGCGGCATCCAGGGCGAGGCCGAGCGAGGCGAGATCGAGGAAGCAGCCGCGCGGCTTGCGCGGAGTGGAGGGAGCGGCGGGAGCGGCGGGAGGGGCGGGAGGGGCGGGAGGGGCGGCGAGCAGGGCGCGATTGATGGCGAGCAGGTCGGCGGCGGTGCGCGCGAGCCAGCCGGGCGTGTCGAAACCGGGCGCAAGCGGAAACGCCTCGCGCATCCACGGATGCCCGGCGCCGAGTCGCATGCCGTAAAGCCCGCAAAACGAGGCGGGCACGCGGATGGAGCCGCCGGTGTCGGTGCCGATGCCAAAGGGCACAAGCCCGGACGCCACCGCGACAGCCGTGCCGCTGCTGGAGCCGCCGCTCACGCGCCGGGGAAATCCCGGATGCGCGCAGTCGCCGTGAAACGGATTCTCCCCGGTGATTCCGTAGGCAAATTCGTGCAGATGCGTCTTAGCGGCGAGCACCGCGCCGGCCTCGTCGAGCGAGCGCACGATGCCGACTTCGCGCGCGGTTTCCGAAGGCGCATGGGCGCGGGCGAGGATTTTCGCGGGAAAGCCGGAGCCGGCCAGAAGGGGGTGCTTGCGCGCGTGAAACAAGTCTTTCAGCACGTAGGGCGCGCCCGCGAGCGGCGCGTCACCGCCGCCGTTGCCGTTGCCGTTGCCGACGCCATCGGCGTCACCGCTGTCGTAGCTGGCGCCGTTACCGTCACCGCCGCCGTCACCGTCACCGACGCCGACGCGTTGCGCGGCGCGTGTTCGAGCGCGGCCTTCCAAGTCACCTCTGCCTCTGCCGTTGCCGTTGCCGTTATCGTCGCCGTTGCCATCGGCGTCACCGCTGTCGTCGCTGGCGCCGCTTGCTGCTGCGGCGGCGGCGACGGAGGCGCGAGCGGCGGCGCTGGCGCGCGCGAAGGCATCCGCCAGCGAACGCGGCGTGGCGCGCGAAGCGATGGCGGCGGCTTGCTGCGCGGGCGGGAGCAGGGTGCGCAGGCGGCGGGACAGCTCACGGGCCGCCTCATCCGGGTCGCGGGCGGCGAGAGCCTGCCATTCGGCGATCGTTTGTGCGGCGGATGATGGCGGCGTCATGCCGTGCAACCGTGCGCGTCGCGCGCGGAATCGCAACTTTTTCGGGCGGGTTGCCTTGAGGAAAAAACTCGTCTTCTTGGGGCAGGGCAGTCCAAAACAAAAAGTTATGAGTCCCGAGAAAAAACTCGCCGCGTTAACTATATCACTGCCCGCCGCGCCCGTCGCCGCCGGCAACTACGTGCCGGCGGTGCGCACGGGCAACTTGCTTTACTGCGCGGGCACCATTCCGATGGTGGACGGAAAGTTGACGCATACCGGCCAGGTCGGGCGGGAGCAGACGGTGGCGTCGGCCAGCGAGTCGGCGAGGGTTTGCACGCTCAACGCGCTCGCCTCGATCAAGGCGGCGCTTGGGTCGCTCGACAAGGTGAGCCGGGTGGTGTCCGTGACCGGTTTCGTGAACGCGGTGGAGGGGTTCGCGGACAGCCCGGCGGTGGTGAATGGCGCGAGCGATTTGCTCGTGGCGGTCTTTGGCGAAGCCGGCAGGCATGCGCGGGTGGCCGTGGGGGTGTCGGGGTTGCCGAAAAACGCGACGACCGAGATTCAGTTGCTCGTGGAGGTGCGGGAGGGGGGGGTAAGTTGGAGGGGGGATGCTTCTTCCGAATGAGATGGATTTTTGTGGGGGGACGGTCGCCGTGCCGTCCGTCAGGGGGGAAATCGGACGGCACGGGGGGCGTCCGTCCACAAGGGTTGGGTTTTGGCGGGGGTGGGTTGCGAAGTCTTTGCGCGGTAGGGCGTCTGCGGCCTGACACAAGGTCAGGCCCTTGTTGTTTGGCGATGTGGTAA
>JAIRTK010000239.1 GCA_031254955.1 Opitutaceae bacterium | reverse complement strand
TTTGATGCCGCCCTCCCGGCGCCCTTGATTCTCCTTGGTTAACAAAGGCCAAGCGGACACCCGGCGGCTGGAGCCTTTCCCAATGATTCCGTCGCATGGGAAACGAGCCTTGGGCGCGGCAGTGCCGGTAGGGAGGCCTCTCCGAGGCCTCCGCAACCACGCTCCGATTTCCCCATGAAATTCCAACCCGCTGTCCCGCTCGGCGGAGGCCTCGGAGAGGCCTCCCTACCGGCTTCGCATAACTTTAGGCACGGCGAAAAATCAGGTTTCTAAACAAGTTTTTGTTTATTGGGGATGCGATGCAAAGCTGTGTCCCCATCCCCCAAGGTGCTCGCGCAAGGAGCGGCGGCGTCTCGCCGCTAGACAAGGCGAAGCCTCGCCCGTTTGCGAGGGGCTGCGCGAAGGCCCGTTTGTGCTTGGGCTGCGCGAAAGGCCTGCGGGGGCAGGGCGCTCGCGGGGCTCGCGGCCGGCGGCGAGCCGCCGCCGCTCCTTGCGCGAGCGCCTTTCCCATCTTTTTGGATTCCGGCTCCACTTTGAATCGCATCCCTTTGGGCTTTGCCCAAGGGATTTGGCCTCGCCCGTTTTTATCCTTTCATCCGTAATCCGACTTCATGCCCGCAATGATGAATGAACCGAACTCCCCGGCCACGATGACAACCAACGCCCGCAAGCCCGCGCTTTGCGGCGTGTGGATCGATGGCGAGGGGCGCGCGCATCTTTCGGTCGCGCGCGATGACGGGGGGCGCGAGGAGCGAGTGGAGGAGGGGTTTCGCCCGTTTGCCTGGCTCGCCGCGGACAATTCCGATTTCGACGCGGCGGGCGCGACGTTGGACGTGGCGGCGGGCGTAGTAGCGGGCGGGGCGGCGGGTATGGCGGCAGATGCGGCGCAGGGAGCGTCGGCGGGTGCGGCATCGGGCGTAGCGGCGGATGCGCCGGTGGGCGCGGTATCGGGTATGGCGGCGGGGGCGCCGGCGGGCGCGGCGACAGATGCGGCGGCGGGCGTGGTGATCGAGACGTTGAAGGGGGAGGGGGTGTTCACGCGGCTCGCTCATGCGCCGGCTCGCGGGGTTTACGAGGATTTTCTGGCGGTGGCGAAGAAGGCGTCGGTCGGCACGGATGCGCCGCGTCCGCTGGAAAGCCAGTTTTTGTTGCAAGGCAGGCGGCGGTTGTTCGGGGACATGGCGTTTCACCAGCTTCGCCGCTGCCAGCTCGACATCGAGACGGCGTCTTCGGTGGCGGGCGAGTTTAGTGATCCGGCGAGGCCCGGCGACCGGGTGCTGGCCATCGGGCTGCAATTCAGCGGCGGCACGGCGGCGGGAGGCGGGGCGGCGGTGAGTGGCAGGGCGGGCGTCGTCGTCGCGACAGCGGGTGACGGCACGGTGGCAGACGGCGCGGCGACGGGAGGCGGTGGCTCAGCGGAAAGCGAAGCAGTGGAAGACGGCACGCCGCGCGGAAGCGGCGCGGAGGTGAGTGACGCGGCAGCGAGCGGCGCGGCGGATGGGTTCAGCGGCGCGGCGGCTAGCGGCGGCGCGGCGGCGGGCGGCGGGGCGGTGCGACGGCGCATGCTTGTTTTGGATGCGATGACGGACGAGGCGGAGAGGAGCTTGCTGGAACGGCTCAACGACGCGCTTCGCGAGGAGGACCCCGATGTGATCGAGGGGCACAACATTTTCAAGTTCGACCTCGACTACCTGCGGCAGCGCGCGCGGCGGCTGGCGGTGCCGTGCGCTTGGGGGCGTTTCGGGCGGCGCGCGTCGTTTCGCAACAGCCGCTTGAAGGCCGCCGAGCGCTGGGTGGATTTTCCGCGTTGCGACCTGCCGGGGCGCGCGGTGATCGACACGTGGCTGCTCGTGCAACTGCACGACATCACGACGCGCGAACTCACGGGCTACGGACTCAAGGACGTGGCGGTTTATTTCGGCGTGACCGACGAGGACGCGGCGGAGAACGGGGGGCGCGTTTATCTGGCCGGCGACAAGATCCATGCGGCCTACGAGCACGATCGCGAGAGGTTTCTCGCCTACCTCGCGGACGATCTGCGCGAGACGAAGGGGGTGGCGGATTTGTTGCTGCCGACGTATTTCGAGCAGGCGCGCGCGTTTCCGATTTTGTTGCAGGACGCGGTGCTGCGCGGGACGACGGTGAAGATCGACCTGCTGTTTCTGGAGGAGTATTACCATGCGCGGCAGGCGTGCCCCGCGCCGTCCGAGGTGGCGGCGTTCGCGGGCGGCTACACGCGCAGCTTCAAGGAGGGGGTGTTCCAAAACGTGCTGCATTTCGACGTGGCGTCGCTTTACCCGAGCCTGCTGCTGCTCATCGGGCGCAATCCCGGCGGCGACAGGCTCGGCGTGTTCATCCCGTTGCTGCGGCGACTGCGCGAATACCGTCTGAAATACAAGCAGCTCGCGCGCACCGCCGCGAGCGGGGAGCTGCGCGCCGAGTATCAGGCGCGGCAGGCGACGTTCAAGATCCTCATCAATTCGTTTTACGGCTACCTCGGGTTCGCCGGCGCGCGGTTCGGCGACGGGGCGCTGGCGGCGGAGGTCACGCGGCGCGGGCGTGATTTGTTGCAGGCGCTCATCGACGCCTTCGCGGCGCGGGGTTGCGAGATTTTGGAGGCCGACACCGACGGAATCTATCTGGCGACGGAAAGCCATTTCGGGCGGCCCGAGGCGTTGTTGCGCGAGGTGGCGAAGGCGCTGCCCGAGGGCATCGAGTTGGAGCACGACGGCAGCTACGAGGCGATGTTTTGCTACAAGTCGAAAAACTACGCGTTGCGCGACGGCAAAAGAATCCTCATCCGCGGCTCGGCGTTGCGTTCGCGCGGCATCGAGCCGTTTTTGAAAAAGCTCACCGACCGGCTGATTCGTTTTCTGCTCGGGGCGGAGAGCGGGTCGCCGATCGAACTGGCGGAGCGGTTCCAGCGCGGCCTGGCGGAGCGTTCGCTGCCGGTGGCGGAGCTGGCAAAGTCGGAAATCCTCGGGCAGAATCCGGAGGCTTACGAGCGTTTCATCGCGGGTGGCGGCAAGCCGCGGCGCGCCGCCGCCGAGGTGGCGTTGCGGATGAGTCCCCGCCCGCGCATGGGCGAGCGGGTGAGCTACTACATCACCGCGAGGGAAAAGGGCAAAACCAGCGACTGGCAGCGGGCGCGTCCGGTGGAATTATTCGATGCGGGCGCGGCTCCGTATGATCCGGTTTATTATGCGAAAAAGCTTGCGGACTGGGTGGAGCGTTACGGCGCGTTTCTCGGCGTGGACAGGCTGCCGCCGGTGGATTTCGGCCCGCCGCCGAAGACGACGGAGGCCGGGGGGCAGGGGGAATTGTGGTGATGGGCGGATGGAGCCGGTGGGGTTGATGGGCCGGATGGGGTTGATGGTTGGTGGGGTTGATGGGGTTGATGGTTGATGGGACTGATGGGTTGATGGGAGTGATGGAGCTGAGGCGCCGAGGGAGTCGAGATGGGCCGAGGGAGCCGAGGGAGCCGAGGGGGGCCGAGGGAGCCGAGGGGGCCGAGGGAGTTGAGATGGGTCGAGGGAGTCGCGAGGAGACGAGGGGGCGAGGGGGAGGAAGGCCGATAGGGAGGAGTGCTGATAGGGAAGAAAGCTGATGATCGCTTCGCTCGAAAATCCCTGTGCGTGCCTGACGAAAGAGAAAGATAAAGATAAAGCATGGACTGGTTCGCCAACCCTGTTTTCGCCGTGATGCAAAATTCAAAGCACGTCAACGAATGGCCGCAGGCGGTAGGGAGGCCTCTCCGAGGCCTCCGTAATCACGCTCCGATTTCCCCGCGAAATTCAAAGGTGGTGGCAGGCGACGGCGTGGACCGGTTCGACGCCGCGACTACGCTTCGATTTCTCCATAAAATTTAAACCGCTGTCCCGCCCGGCGGAGGCCTCGGAGAGGCCTCCCTACCGCCTGCGGCCATTCGTTGACGTGTTTTGAATTTTGCATCGCGGCGAAAACACGGAGTTCCGATACGGAGAGCACGGAGAGAAAAGACCTTTTCAGGCAGGGTCTCCGTGGCCTCCGTGGGTCGCGCCTTGTGTCCTCTGTGTCACAACAGGCACTCTCGCCCTCACCCCCACCCGATTTTTCTTTTTGATAGATGCTCTTAAACTCGCAGCTTAAACTGGCGACGCAGCCGCTTCAGACGTTTTGGATGACCCAGTTCAGGTTGCTGAGGACGGCGCCGGTGCCGTTGGCGACGGCGGAGAGCGGGTCTTCGGCGACGGTCACGGGCAGGCCGGTCTTGTCGCCGAGGAGGCGGTCGATGCCGCGGATGAGCGAGCCGCCGCCGGCCATCACGAAGCCGCGGTCCACGAGGTCGGCGGAGAGTTCGGGCGGGCAGCGCTCAAGCGTCGCGCGCACGGCTTCGACGATGAGGGCGATGGTGTCGGCCAGGGCCTCGCGGATTTCTTGCGAGGTGATGTGGATGGTTTTCGGCAGGCCGGCCACCGAGTCGCGGCCTTTCACTTCCAGCGAGATTTCCTCGTCGAGCGGGTAGGCCGAGCCGATGCGCATCTTGATTTCCTCCGCGGTGCGTTCGCCGATGAGGAGGTTGTAGGCGCGCTTCATGTAGTTGACGATGGCGGTGTCGAGTTCGTCGCCGGCGACGCGGACGGATTTTGAGAATACGATGCCGGAAAGGGAGATGATGGCGATTTCGGTGGTGCCGCCGCCGATGTCCACGATCATGTTGGCCGCGGGTTCGTCGATGGGGAGGCCGACGCCGATGGCCGCGGCCACGGGTTCGGGCATGGTGATGACTTCGCGCGCGCCGGCGCGGGTGGCGGAGTCCTTCACCGCGCGTTTTTCGACTTCGGTGATGCCGGAGGGGATGGCGATGACGACGCGCGGGGCGACGCGGAAGGCGTTGTTGCGGACTTTTCTGATGAAATAGCGGAGCATCGCCTCGGTGACATCGAAGTCGGCGATGACGCCGTCTTTCATGGGGCGGATGGCGGTGATGTTGCCTGGGGTGCGGCCGAGCATACGTTTGGCCTCGGCGCCGACGGCGTGGACTTTGCGGGTGTTGGCATCGAGGGCGACCACGCTGGGTTCGCGCAGCACGACGCCTTTGTCCTTCACGTAAACGAGGGTGTTGGCGGTGCCGAGGTCGATGCCTATGTCGTTGGAAAAGTATCCGAGGAAATTTGTGGCCATGTGTGCTGGTAATGAGCGGCGGAGGTGGCGGGTGCGGCGCGTTTTACCCGCAGAGGGAATCGGTGTTTTTTGAGACTGTCAAAGAGGAAAAGCGTGTTCGGCGGAAAAGGGGAGGGGGAACAGGGGGTGAGGTCAGGACTGGGAGCATTGGGAGCCGTAGGCTTGCGATAAGGCGTGATGAAGAATCGGGATGGAATGGAATCCGAGCCGAGAGCAGATCGAAACGAGGGTGAAGCAACTGGCGCAATGGCCTCGAAAACCGGTGCGCTCCGCCTGGCTTTGAGGGCGTCGCGATGGTGCGTGACCGTCGTTCGATCGTCGGACCACGCTGCGGCGTGGTAGTCACGCTGCGGTATGGTAGTCGCAGACGTGATACAGATCGAACAGGTAACGCACGCGAGGCCCGATATGCGCGGTCGCTTGCTGCGCGATCCAAGGGGTGCTGTCGCCGATGGCGTGGATGCGGAGAGTGGAGTGGTAGTGTGTGTGGTGGCGGTGTGTGGCGGTGTGTGCGGGGTGGTGGTGTGTGTGGAGGGGGCACGCCCCATCCGGAGGCTCGCACGGTGCGACTCCAGCGCATCCCCGCCCCGGCCACTTCGCCGAGCGTGGCCCGTAGTGCGCTCCCGTCTCGCCCAAGGCGTCAGGCTGCCAGCACGCGCGCCGCCTGCCAGCGAACGCGGCGGCGCTTGCACCGATCGGCTCCCGGCGGCGCGGCGCTGGTATCGACGATGGGCAGCATCGTGCCGTCGGTCTTCGCCACAATCCAGTCCGGCCCGCCCGGACGAAGACGGGTGCAGGCTTGGACTGGTCGCACGGCCAGCCGGGCGGCGTGACTACGCTCGCGGGCGCACATCCAAGCGCTGCCGCATCGGACGCAAGGTTCGCGTCTCACACCAATTCCCAATGAAAACAACTCTTTTGTCGGGGCGTCGCTTGCGACGCCCGGCTTGATAACCGTGCACCAGCAAAAGCCGTGCGCCAGCAAAGGCCGCACACCAGCAACGGGCTTCGCAAGCGAAGCCCCTACATGGCTCCGCTTCTAAAGTGTCCTGTTCACTGGAAAAGGGTATCACGCCGCCACGTCTGTTCCTCGGTCTCGCCCCACCCCAGCGTCGTCAGGCACTGCAGTTTTTGTTAGCGCCACGGCGCGCTCCCGCTGGCGCCCCAATGCCGGCGACCCTCTCGCGCATCCCTACGCCCAGCGCCTCTTGTCCCCATGCCCGCAACTGCTGCACCACCGCTGCCGCCTCCTCATTCAGGCTCCCGGTTTGTTCGCTGCGCACCTGCTGCGCCAGCAACGCTTCCATCCGCGCAAAAACGGGAGGTTTGGACAGAGTTTGTCTCAGGAGCGAAGCCAGTTCAACGGGGCACCCTAGCCATCCTTTGTCTTTGTTAAGCCTTGAGGTTAAGCGGCGTTCCGGAGGGTAGCCTCGGAGGGGCGCCCCGCGGATTATGTTTTCAGCCTTGGCGGGGCGGCGGCGTTTGGCCGTGGGTGACGAGCGCAGCGAGGAACCCACGGAATCCAGCCATAAAAACAAGCGATGAAGGGGCGGCAGCAGAAGCCGTGCTGGGGCAGGTGATGAGGAGGGCGGCGCGCGTTGCCGCGCGCCGGTGCTGGGGTTTTGTTCGCTATTATCATTTCCGAATTAAATTCACATTTTATCCGGTGGGGAGATCGCCGGACTGTCGCTTCGCTTGGAACGCCGAAACCGCCGTGAATATACCGCCGTGAATATCCCACAACAAACGCCGGCGGTTTCGCCGAGACCGCCCTACCCTAATGCCCTACTCTAAAGACGGCTAAAGTTGGAATCTGATTGGGAAACGGTATAACCCCGTTTTCGTTGTGAATAAAGTTACGCGGAGCCGGTAGGGAGGCCTCTCCGAGGCCTCCGCCGGACGGGGCTGGCGGCTTGGAATTTCATGGGGAAAATCGGAGCGTGGTTGCGGAGGCTTCGGAGAGGCCTCCCTACCGCTTTCGGCCAAGAGTTAAAGGGCTTTGGATTTTGCATCACGGCAAAAACAGGGTTGACGAACCAGTCTAAAGGAAAACGCATTCCTCTTTATCCTCCCTCTTTCCTCTTTCCTCTTTCTCCTTTCTCCTTCAGGCTTCGTCGCTAAGGGATAAAGATAAAGAGGAAAGAAGAAAGATAATAAACCGAGGTTAACGCGAGGCAGTGCGGATCGGGTGGCACGGGCGTCCCCGCGAGCCGCCTGCGCAAC
This sequence comes from Opitutaceae bacterium, assembly GCA_031254955.1. Taxonomy (GTDB): domain Bacteria; phylum Verrucomicrobiota; class Verrucomicrobiia; order Opitutales; family Opitutaceae; genus Termitidicoccus. The sequence continues at coordinate 2,651 of JAIRTK010000239.1, read as the reverse complement.
CTCAATTAACAAAGGAGAAATTAAGCGCCTTGAATTTCGCCTCACAGCGAACCTTTCCACGTCCCCACGTCCCTGCGTTTCCTCATCCCCGCATCTCTGTATTCCCGCGTCTCCGCGTCTCTGCGTGAGATAATTTAAGTCTGAAGGCGGTGAAGGTCGTAGTGAGGACGAGCCTCCGCTCCTCCAAGCCTCCGCATCCCCGAATCTCCTCATCTCCGCATCCCCGCATCTCCGCATCTTCGCGCCTCCGCGTGAGAAGCCGCCCGTCGCGCCATCACGGCAGCAACTCTTCGATGCGGCGGGCGAGGGCGGTGCTGGATTCGTCGAGCCAGCGCGCGCCTTTTTTCAAGGTGGCCGCGGTCGCGTCGCCCATCACCCCGGAGGCCGAAATATCGCTGGCGAGCCAGGCGAACACCGCCGGGGCGCCGCCGGGCCGGAGGCCGCCCGGCTCGTCAACCCGCGCGGGATGCTCGCGCACGGCCCGGTCCATGCGCACGAGCCTGCCGGCGCAGGCAAGCATGAGCGCCGTCTCCCATTCCCCGGCGTGAAACCCGTGGGCGGCCTCCTGCGCGGAGAGTTCCGCCGGGCGCGGCAGGCCGAGCATTCCGGCGCGCAGCCCGAGCACGGTCTGGATCTCGCGCAACGTGTAAACCACGACCGGGCTGTTGCCGCCGTGAGTGTTGAGGACGGCAAGGTGGCGGAAACCCAGGCCGCGCACGTGCGCGGCGAGCGCGAGCAGGAGACGGCGGAGGGTGCGCGCGGTGAGGCTCACGGTGCCGGGGAAGCCGGCGTGCTCGTTGCTTTTTCCGTAGGTGACGGGCGGCGCGACCCACACGCGCGCCGCGGCGGCGGGGGCAAGCTTGGGCAACGCATGGTTGAGCCAGGCCTGGCCGAGAATCGCGTCAACGCCCACGGGCAAGTGCCGCCCGTGCTGTTCGATGGCGCCGGTCGGGATGATGACGAGCGCGCGGGCCTTGCCGGGAAGCGCATCGAGCCGCGCCTGCGTGAGCGCGGGCAGATAGTGCTCCCGGTAGGGCGCGGCAAAAACGTTCTTGGCGGTGGAAACAGGAAAGTTTGCCGGCAGTCGCGGAAGCATCACGGGCGCGCGTCTGACCGCGACATGCAAGCCGGCGCCGAGCGGCGGGGCGGCATCGGCGCGCAAGCCGGTGCCTGGAGCCACGCCGACACCGGGAAGCGGGGCAGCAGCAGAAGCCGGGGCGACACCGGCGCGCGGGCCTGTTCCGGGAGCCAAGGCGACACCGTGGGACGGGTTGACAGCGTGGGACAGGCCGGCCTCGTGAGGCGAGACGACGCCAGAGGATAAGCCAGCCTCGTGGGACGCGACGACGCCAGAGGACAGACCGGCCTCGCGGGACGCGGCAGCTCCGGGAGACAGGTCAGCCTCGCGGGACAAGCCGGCTCCGGGAAGCGAACCGCCGCCGGGAGCCGCGCCGGCCTCGATGGACAAGCCGGCTCCGAGCGGCGGATGCGCGTCGATCTCGGCGAGCAGACGGGCAAGCTGACGGGCGGCGCTGTCGATGAGCGCGACGGGATCGGGCGCGAGCACCGGCGGCGGCAACGGCGCTGGCTGACGAAACTCGCCCGGACGAAACGCAGGGTCGCGCACATCGGCGGGACGCGCCCCGCCGGTGTCGGGCGCGACGCCGAGCACATGCGCGGCAATCGCCTGCGCGTCGGCGCGCCCGGCGCCGGCGCCGGGGTGGAAATCGGGGCCTGGCTCGGCGAGGTTGATGACAAAAGCCTGAAGCCCCGGCCCCGCGCGCAAGTCGGTGGCGGCGGCATTCACGAGTTCCCTGTTCCACGGGCTGGTGCAGAAAAAAACCAGCCGGGTGAAACCGGCGTCCCGCACGCCGTCGGAAACCTCGCGGATGAGGGCGTGGGCGTCGTCGGGATCAAGCCCGAAGTGAGTGTGCGGATACGGGGCAAGCCCGAAACGAAGCGGCGGCAGGACGACGAGCGGCAGGACGGCCCCGGCCTTGGCGACGGCGCGGCGGAGGATGGCGCCGCCGGCGGCTTCCTCCGCGTCGAGCGGGAGTCCAAGCCCGTGGTCGGCGAACCCGTGGACGGGCAGGATGACGAGCGCGCGGCGTTTGTCGGGAAACGCGTCAAAATCGCTCCACGCGCGGTGTGCCCAAGCGGTGTCGAAATCGGCGTCGGCAAGCCAAGTCATGCTCATGCGCGCAGTATGCGGGTGCGTGACGCCGGGGAGCGAGTGTTTTATGGCGGCCCCCCATCCGCCCCGGCAGGCGATTCCATGCCCTTTCTCATTCAACCCTATAACAATACCCCTTCCGAACCCGTTTTGGACTTGAGCGGCCCCTGTCCCTTTGGAAGTGGGATAACAAGCGCCTCTACGAGCGTCCCTTGTTGGAATGCGGCGGCAGAGGGCGAAGCCCGGCGACGCCGCTTTCGGCAGCCGTGAAACGCTTCGGCGTGCCAGCCCACCACCGCCGCTAAAAGCGGCGACGCCGCTTCGCCCTGCCGCCGCACTCCCTATCCAGGCCGCGCCTCTTTATCAGACGTGTTCGCCAACCGGATTTTCTGCCGTGATACAAAATGCAAAGCCGATGAACGACTGGCCGAAGGCGGTAGGGAGGCCTCTCCGAGGCCTCCGCGAGAACGCTCCGATT
>JAIRTK010000135.1 GCA_031254955.1 Opitutaceae bacterium | reverse complement strand
TATGATAAAGCCAGCGATAAATATGAGGAACACACGCGACTATATATCAGCAGCCTAAAGGTGGGCGCGGAGGATGCATCCAAATACATACGATCCCATTGGGGGATAGAAAACCGTTTACACTGGACGCTGGACGTTTCTTTCGGAGAAGATTAAAGTCGAAAAAGAGCAGGTTTTGCAGCCCAGAATTTCTCCGTCATCAATAGCATTGCCTTGAACCTGATAAAAAATGAAACGGGCAAGAAACGCAGTGTTAAAGGTAAGCGTTTAGATGCCGGTTGGGACAATGATTACTTGCTTAAAATACTCCAGATTTAGATGCGTTCGCCCTGCTTCGAGCCCGCGCTGCCGCCGGCGTATAAATAATATTTCCCCGATTGTGGGTCGGCGAATACCATCGGGTCAATCGTCTCGAAGCCCGGCCTGCTCCCGTCCTCAAGCAGTGGGCCACCGAGTCGCGGAAGGGACCGGCGGCGCTGTCGTCGACCGCCATGCCGATGCACGACGGGGTCGGGTCGATTGAATAATAAAAATACCATTTCCCGCCCCGCTCCGCCAGCGCAGGCGCCCACGCGCCCTTGATCATTTCGGACTCTTCGGCCCACGGCGCGTCGTGCAGCCGGAACACCGGTCCATGACGGCGCCAGTTTTTCAAATCGCGGGAGGAATAGGCGTAAAAGGCCCCACGCTCGGGGTCGGTACGCGTGGGATACATCCAGGCGGTTTTCCCATCCGTCACCACGTGAGGGTCGGCGCCGGGCATCAGCGGATTGGCAAATTCCCCGGCGCGGCAGACGGACGCGCAAAGGACGGCGATTAAAAGGCCGAAAAGACAGGAAAGCCGGAATTTTTCACTCGACCGCGGTTTTATAGACGCAGGTGTGGCGGTAGGTTTCGCCGGGCCGAAGCGTGGTGGCGGGAAACCCGGGTTGGTTGGGACTGTCGGGGAAGTGCTGGGTTTCGAGGCAGAAGGCGGTGCGGTGGCCGTAGGTTTTGCCGCCTTTGCCCTTGATGGCACCATCGAGAAAATTGCCGCCGTAGAACTGGACGCCGGGCTGGTCGGTGCGCACTTCAAGGACGCGCCCGCTTTTCGGTTCGACAGCACGGGCGGCGAGGAAGAGCGTGTCGGCGGCGACAGGGTGGTCGCGCACCCAGTTGTGGTCGTAATCGGCACCGTTTTTGAGATGGATGTCGTTTGCGTCGATGCGTGCGCCGATGAGGGTGGGCTTGCGGAAGTCGAAGGGCGTGCCGTCCACGCCCGGCAGCACGCCGGTGGGGATGAGCGCGGCGCTTACGGGGGTGTAGCGGCTGGCGGCGATGGTGAGGAGGTGGTCGTTGACGGTGCCATTGCCGGCGCCGTGAAGGTTGAAGAAGGAATGATGCGTGAGATTGATGACGGTGGGTTTGTCGGTCGTGGCCGTGTAGGTGATCTTGAGTTCGTTGTCGTCGGTCAATATATAAACCATTTTTACGCGGAGGTCGCCGGGGAAGCCTTGGTCGTCATCGGGGGAGCGGTGGGTGAATTCGAGTGTGCGGCGGTCGGGCTGTCGGGTGTCCCAGACGAACGCCTGGAAGCCTCGCGGGCTGCCGTGGAGGGCGTTTTCGCCGTTGTTGGCGGGAATTTTATATTCAACGCCGCCGAGAATGAAGCGCCCGTCGGCGATGCGGTTGCCGTAGCGACCGATGGCGGCACCGAAGTAGGGATCGGCGGAGTTGACGTAGTCCCCGGACGTTGTCGTAGCCGAGCGCGATGTCCGCGAATTTTCCGTCGCGGTCGGACGCGAGCCAGGAGACGACGCGCGCGCCATAGCTGGTGACGGCGATCTCGACGCCGTTCTTGTTGGCGAGGACGTAGAGGTCGGCTTTTTTGCCGTCTATGATTTGCTGGAAATTCCGGCGCAGCAGGCCGAGGATGATGGTGTTTTTTTCATGGGAGAAAGGGTTTTCCAATATGCTTTTTTTGATTCTTCGCTATTTTGAATGAAAAGAAGATTCGCCACGGAGGCACAAAGGACATAAAGAAAGCGGCTTTGATTCCTTTCCAGTCTGTTCTTTCTTTGTGTCCTTTGTGCCTTCGTGGTGAAAGCTCTCTTATCAACCATTCAAAATAGCGAGGAACCGATCTTTGACTGTAAATGGTATAAGGTTATGCGGAGGGCCAGCGGGATTGCGTGGTATGGGCGACCCACCCATGGGGCCGGGGTTTGCGGCGCGGAGCGCCGTCCACGGGGGCGGGGTCGCTCGTGCCACTCGAACCGCCCCGCCCTCAGTTAACAAAGCAGGCTGCGAGGCGCCCGTTCTGTGGTGGCTTCCGTGATCAGAACTCCAGCGCGGCGGTGAAGGAGCAGTAGCGCGGGGCGTAGTCCTGGCGGGCGTAGCGGAGGACGCCGGTGTTTTGATTCGGGATGCGGATGACCTCCTGCCGGTCGAGGAGGTTGGTCGTGCTCGCGCGCAGGCTCAGGCTGTATTTTTTCATGATCTTGAAACGATAGGATATGAAGGCGCGCATGTCGAAATGGTCGGGATAATAAAACAACTTGCGCGCGCCGCCGTCGGCATTGTCGGTGTAATAAAAGCCGCGCCGCTGGATTTGCCACGAGGCGGTGCAGCCGAGGGAGAGACCGCGCAGGAGGCCGGAGCGGAAGCGGTAGGTGTTCACGAGGCTCACGAAGTTGGTGGCGTAGCCGGTGTTTTTGTCACCGGATTTTCTCACCAGGACATTGCCGCCGTTGGGCGCGGCGAAGCCGAGTTGGTGCTGCTCAATGGGCAGGCCGGTGACGCCGGTGCCGACGCCGGGCGTGTCGAGGCCGAGGTCGGCGGCGTTGGTGATGCGGCCGCTGGTGGCGTTGACGTTCGCGTGATAGGGGCCGGCGGCTTTCATCATGTCTATGGTCAGTGGGATTTGCGCGCCCGGGTTGGCGGGGTCTTCCACCATGTGCGGCGAGAGGGAGTTGGCGGCGTTGCGGACGGCGACGGTGTTGCCGTCGGGCATGACGTTGAACTGGTCGTTGTATAAAGTGCGCAGGTAGATGTCCTCGCGCTCGGCGCCGTCGGCGTGGGTGTAGTTGAGGCGGAGTTCCCAGCCGGAGAAGGGGCGGGCGTTGAGGGAGAGGCCCCAGCCGCGCGAGTTGAGCGAGCCGGAGAATTTGTTGCCGCCGTTGCGGACGCCGTTGACGCCGCTGTCGGGGTCCACGGCGTTGCGCTCGTCGCTGGTGAGCGTGCGCGGGATGTTCTCTACGGTGGCGTCGTAGTAAGTCGCCGCGCCGGAAATGCGGCGGTTGAAAAAGTCGAACTTGACACCGGCCTCCCACGAGTGGCCCTCGCCGAAGGGGAGGAGGCGGTTGTGGATGTCGATCTGGTCGGGCGAGGAGGGGATGTTGGCGTTGGTGGAGTAGTTGGCAAAGCCGCGCAGTTTTCCAATGATATGCCAGACGGCGCCGGTGGTGAGCACGGGGAGGCGCTCGACGCGGCGCTGGGCATGGCTGAGCCAGTCTATTTGGAAACGCTCCTCGCGGACGCCGAGCATGGTGTCTATTTTGCCCTTGAACCACTCGCTATATAAAGAGGCGAGCAGTGCCTCCTCGCGGGTCTCCATGTGCGAATACCATTTGCTGTTGAGCGTGTGGTCGGAGTCCACGCCGTTGAGGCCGAGCGGATTGTCGGGCGTGACGGGCGCCCAGCCGGGATTCATGACATCGACGAGGCGGTAATGTTTTCCGGTGGCGGAGTCGGTGAGCGAGTTGGTCGGCCAGTCGGCGTCGTTGCCGGGATAAAGCGACTCGGAAAAGACGGGCAGGTAGGCGATGGGAATCTGATTTCTGCCGCCGCCGATGGTGGCGATTTGCGTGGCGTTTTGGATGATATTTCCGGCGTCGTCCACCTCGTAGAAGCGGCGCGCGACGCGTTTGATATAACCGTCGAGCACCTGCACGGCGACGCCGAGTTGATGGCGGGAGAATTTGCCGATGTTAAACTTGAAATTGCCCTGGATGCGCGGGCCTTGCTGGCCGGTGTAGTAAGGCTCGCCGCGCGGCTGGGTTTTGATGGCGAAGCCATTGTAGGGGTCGATGGTCTCGTAGGGATTGGCGCCGCGGTCGGCGTGGAGGACGGCGATGGCGCTTTCGTCGTCGCCGGAATCATTGTCGGCGCCGTAGGGGACGATGGCGTTGTTGAGGCGGTCGTCCTTGCCCCAACGGATTTGGAACTCGACGTTTTGGGAGACGATGATGTCGGCGGAAACGTCCTTGTATTCATGCTCGAAGTGCCGGCTGCTCTGGGCGCCGAAGGAAGAATCCACGTTTTTCCACGTCCAGAAATCGCCATAGTTGGCGCGCTCGGCTTCGGTGGCGGTGCCGTCGAGCAGTTTATACAAATGCAGGCGGAGCGAGCGCGAGGAGCCGGAGGGGCCATAGACGGCGGCGCCGCGGGCGTTGATTTCGTGGCGGGTGAGGTTTCTGTATTGCGCGCGGAGGACGACGGACTTCAGCGGGCGGAAGGCGAGCGCGGCAAAATACCCCTCCGACTCGCGGCCGGTGAGGTAGCGGTAATAATTGGTATCCTCGTTCATATACACGGCGCGGATGGCGAGGTTTTTCAGGCCGTAGTTGATGTCGGCGGAATAGCGGAGGGATTCGCGCTCATTGACGCTCACGCCAAGGCGCGCGTGTTTTTTGCGGAAATTGGCACGCTTGGAGACGAAGTTGACCACGCCGCCGGCGTCACCCGCGCCGTAGAGGAGCGACTGCGGGCCGTGGACGGCCTCGACGGAGTCCACGTCGAAGTTGTCGAGCGTGGTGCCGTCGGAGCGGACGAAGCCGTCGCGGCGTTGGTTGCTGGCGGTGAGGCCGCGGATGGAGAAGTTCTTGAAGTCGTTGAGGTCGCCCTCTTGGTAGCCGGTGGCGGTGTCGCCGTTGCCCTGGACGGGCGGGCCGGCACCGCCGAGTTCGACGAGGACCTCGGAGATGTCGGTGAAGTCGAAGTCCTTCATGAGGGTCTCGGTGAACACCTCGGCGAGAACGGTGTCTAAAATTCGCCCGCCAAAAACGCCCTCCGCCGTACGTGCGGGCATGGTTGCGTTGCGTATAAGAGGCATTGTTTTTCTGGGGTGCTTTTGATATTAAAAACGCGGCGAA
>JAIRTK010000121.1 GCA_031254955.1 Opitutaceae bacterium | reverse complement strand
GCCGTGTTCGACGGCAATATCGCCGGCGGACTGGGCGGCGCGATTTATGCAGCCAATGCCGTATCACTGACGCTGAGCGCCACATCCGGTGATATTGTCTTCCAGAATAATACCCAGGGCGCGACGCTCGACCATGCCGATTTCGCCAGCACCAAAAAGATGACGATTTCGAACACGGGAAACTCGAACGCCGTCTATTTCGCCGCCGCGGCCAATACGATGAACATCCATGCGGACGCGGGATACGCGGTGCGTTTTTCCGATGCGATCAGCGGCGCGGCGGGGCTGGCGCTTGCAATCAACAAATCAGGCGGAGGCAATGTGTCATTCGCCCATGATCTGGATGCCGTGGTGACAACCACGGTGTCGGCTGGCGGCATGATATTGCAGAATGGAGCGATTTATGGGAGCGGAACAAACGGCGGCGCGTTTGCACTGGCGGCGGGGGCGGGGCTTTATGGAAACGGGAAGGTGCTTGCCCAAACCGTGAGCATCGGGGCGGGCGCCTCGCTGGGTGTGAGTGACGGAGGGCGGCTTTTGATTGAAAGCGGTGTTGCGCCGACCGTGGGCGGCGGACTCATCCTTGCAGGCTCGGGCACGATTTCCGTCACGGGTGCCGGCGCTTTCGATGCCGCGGAGGTGCGCGCCGGGGGCGGCGGGACGGCGGGGACTCTGATCATTGACGGCGATCTCACGCTGACAGATGCGAAGCTCACAGTTTCATTGCATGATAACGATGCCGACAAGTTGATGGTGAACGGCAATGCCATTGTCAGCGGGTCGAAAACAATTAATATCCTGTCGCTGGCGGGCAGCGGAACTTATAATATAGGAAATGTGATGGACTTTTATGGTCCGGACACCTTGGTGCTGATCGGAGGCGAACTGCAATCCGCCGGGGCGCGCCAGCGCGCGGAGGCGGGGAGCGACGGCGTGAACCTCCAGATCATCGCCTCGGCGGATATCTCCCGCATAGTATACTGGACCGGCGGCACGAGCGCCGCATGGAATACATCGCAGCGGAATTGGACGGATGAGGCCTCCGTCGGCGAATTTGCGGGCGGTGATCGCGTGGTGTTTGATGGCGCGCATGATTCCGCGCACGCCGACCGGAGGGAAATTTCGCTCGGGGGGAGCGGAGTGAGGGTGTCGGATATGATTGTGCGTGGCGGCGGAACGTATGCGTTTTCCGGGGATGGCGGCATCACGGCAAGCGCGGACTATGTGGTCAAAATCACGGGCAGCACCAATATTGACGACGCCCAGGGGAAACTCATCAAGGAGGGTGATGGTGTCCTGCGTTTTGAAAACAGCGGAAGCAACACATTCCGTGGCGGCATTGAAATCAAAGGAGGCGCGGTCGTGTTTGGCCGGGCGGAGCAACTGGGGGACGGCGGCAACGGCATCAGCTTCACCGGCTCCGGAACGCTGCGGGCGGACGGCGACGACTTGAGTCTGCCAAACGCGGTGACAATCGGCGCAGGCCATAGTGCGACGCTGGACACCCAAAACAACAAGATCACGGTCTCGGGGGCGCTCGCCGGGGAGGGGAATCTGATAAAGACAGGCGCAGGCACCCTTGTGCTGGCGGGAGGCAATGCCCACACCGGAGTGAACATCATCCAACAGGGAACATTGCAGGGCGCGGCCCAAAGCCTTGGCTCCAGAATACAAAATGAGGCGGTTTTATTGTTTGACCAAGGCGGGGCAGGGGAGTTTTCCGGAGAGATCACCGGCGCCGGCACGATTATCAAAAAGGGGGCGGGCGTGCTTTTGGTGAGCGGGGCGGTGACCGCATCGAGTTTCCGGGTTGACGAAGGGATGATTGCAATCGGCGATACGACCTTGGCGGCCACAACCGGGTTTTCCGTGAATGCCGGCGGCGGGTTGACGGGCATCGGCACACTACGCACGCCGCTCCTCAGCAACAGCGGCACCATCAAGGGGCGCAAGGCGGCGGAAGGCGCGGGCGGCACACACGGGAGGCTGACCATCGAAGGCAATTATACGGGAAATGGCGGCGCGGTGATGCTGGATGTCGCCTGGCAGGGCGATGGCGCGGCGGCGGCGGACCAGTTATATATAACAGGAAGCGCGTCGGGTTCCACCAGCCTCGTTCTGGCGATATCGGGGACGGGCGGCCTGCCTTCGGACAATGTAACCCTGGTGCATGCCGACGGCGGGTTTAGCAACGGCGAAGGCACCTTCGCGCTTGCCGAGCGCTATGTGCTGCCAAACGGCAAGGATGCGATATTGGAGTATGCGACGGATGGCGATTTGCGCATCGCCTCGACTTTTTCCCCCGAGGCGGCGGCGATTACGGGGGTGGATGCCGCCGGGTTTCTGATCGGAAAGGCGGCCGTCGATTCGCTGGACGGACGTCTGCTGGCGTTGCGCATGAACAACCAGGCGGCGCACAGGTATGATCTTTGGATGGCGGGCATGCACCGGCATGACAAAATCACATCAGCCACCTACGATGGCACGAAGTCCAATATACAGGGAGTGCAGGTCGGCATCGACACGTTCTTTGGCGAGGATTCGCGCAGCCTCGTTTTCGGTGTGTTTTATGATTACGCAAAATCGGACATGCACCAGCTCCGCAACATCGCCTCCGCGCGCACCGAATCAAACGGAGGCGGACTCTATGCGATGTATAGGCACGGGGCGTTTTATATTGACGGCATCATGCGGGGAAGCCGGGAGGCATATGAAGTGTCCGTCCCCGGCACGCCCTCGTTTGGCATGGACGGGGATAGTTGGGCGGGGTCGGTGGCGATCGGTTATGTGATCGAGGGCGATCTCGGCTGGAACGCCGATCTCGAGGCGCGGTTGACTTATCAAAGCCACCGCATAGAGGACGCGACCGACATGTGGGGGCGCGTTTATCACACCGACAGCACGGAATCCCTCAACACCCGCGCGGGCGTGCGCCTGTGGACGCAGCGCGAATGGAAGAAGGGACTGGGGATCGTGCCCTGGCTGCGGGGCGGTTATGAATATGAGTTCAAGGGCGACGGCAGGATGACCGTCGGGGGCGAGCCTTTTGAGAACAGCTTGTCCGGAGGCGGGTTCATGCTGGACGCCGGGGTATCCATGCAGCTTGGCCGCAGCCTCAGCCTCGATACGCGCGGCGCGTGGTTTTACGGCGCCAAGCTGGGCGGTTACAGCGCCAGCCTTGGATGCCGTTATGCTTGGTGAACGGCCCCGGAGCGCCCGGCTCCAGATTTGGCGGATGGTTCCTCGCTATTTTGAATAGATTTCATATCGCGTCGCCACGAAACGGAGACAGCGATTGCCGTTTTCAGCCTCCGGAGGCAGCGGTTTGCGTTTTCAGTCTCGAAGGAGCGGCAGCATCTGGACGGAGGGGCGGCAGCAAGAAAGGTGCGAGGGAATGCGATGACACCGCCGGCGAGGCGGGTTGCCGTCTTTTCAGGGTTTGGGGTTTTATACCCTTTCCCGACGAGCTTGTGTCTTTAGGGTAGGGGAGACCGCCGCCGTTTGCCGAGGAATGCCGCGGCGGTTGTCAGGCTTCTCGCTTCGCTCGGAACGGCGAAACCGCCCTACCCGCTACAAATTATTTCTCATTCGGAAAGGGTATTAATATACGTTTCCCGTGGATTCCTCGCTGCACTCGTCACTCACGGCTAAGCACTGCGTCCCTTCGGCATTGAAAACATCAGTCGCTGCCGCCGCGAAGTGGCGGGGCGATGTGAAGTCCATGCGAAATAGCGGTGCGCCTGGCAGATTTATTCTTTTGCGGCCAGGCGGGCGAGCAGGGTGGCGACGCTTTCGCCTCGGCAGGTTTTGCCTTTTTGCGCGTGTTTTTTCCAGTCGGCGGGGCGGTCCAGCAGGCCGGCGGCGGCGAGGTGGTCGCAGGCGGCTTCGAGGGTCTGGATTTCGGGGGTTTGCGCGGCGGCGGCGCGCGTGATGAGCTTGGCGACGTTTGGGCCGGAGCAGGTTTTGCCGGGGCGGGCGTTGGCGAGCCAGTAGTCGGGGCGGGTGATGATGCCTCGGGCTTGGAGGGTGGCGAGGGCGTTGGCGAGGGGTGTTTCGCCGGCGGAGGCACCGGGCGGGGCGTCCGTGGCATTTTCAGGAGCGCGGACAGGGCTGGCTTCTCGCTTCGCCCGGGACTTGTCCGCGAGGTCGCGGGCAGGAATGCCCGCGCTCCTGTTCACGGGCGGGGCGTCTGTGAGGCTCGAACCAGCGGGCGGGGCGTCTGTGGTGCTCGAACCAGCGG
>JAIRTK010000083.1 GCA_031254955.1 Opitutaceae bacterium | reverse complement strand
TTCTCGCGCGCCTACCTGCGCCACCTCGCCACGACCAACGAGATGCTCGGCGGCACGCTCCTCACGATCCACAACCTGCATTTCTACCTCGACCTCATGGCGCAAGCCCGCGCCCGCATTGAGGCCGGCGACTACGCCGGCTGGCACCGCGCATGGATAGAACGCTACGAGGCCGGCGCCGCCGCCGGCAAATAACCCCGCCGCCGCCAGCGACACCATTTTGCATCCTCTGCCAAATCCGGTGCCGCAGCGGCGTTTTCCAACTTATCCGCGCACGATGACGGAGATGCCATACATGAGACTTGGCAACCGGATGATGGCTGACCGTCAGGGGGCAATACCAATGATAATCAGCGGAACTGCGGGAACGCCGCGTCCGTTGCGAATGACATTGTAGAGCTCGCCCTCGTAATATCCCGGCCCGGACGACATTTCCGCCTGAAGGCGATTTCATGGGCAGGATTTCCACGCCAACATCAATTTCGTCGCGAACATAAAAAGCCAAATGCTTCACGAATAGATCGTAGGCCACAAAGGCGTATTTCCCGAACTGAATTTCAAGGGCGACACGTTTTTTGACGAAATCCGTCTGATTATAACTCAAGATTGCCCGTTTGCCGGCCTGCTCAATTTCCTGTTTCTGGGTTTCGGCATCCTTACCCAAAGTTTGGCGAATGAGTTTTTCGTCGTCAGTGACCCAGTAGGCGATGCGGTTCTCAATCCAGCCGCATTGGTTGAGTGCTTCCTTGAAATGGCGGTTCATCTCCACGGGGCTGAAGAGGGCTTTGCCCGCCATTCCGCGTTCGTTGCTGATTTTTGTCCGGCAAGCGGCTGCATCCACGGACGCGACCACTTTTTTAATTTCCCGCCAGAGTCCGGGGTTGTGAACAAGCAAGTATTCGAGGCCGTTCAAGTGCGAGTAGGTTTGCACGATTTTCATGGGGAAGGCAGCGCGAGTCAGGCGAATTGCAAGGCGAGTTCCCGGTTGGCCAGGGCCGGATGGCCCGGGACGGCGGAAAGCCACGGGGCAGTCGTAAGTTTTCTGCCGGCGTTTTTGGGATCAAAAATAGGGGTGTTCATTTCGCGGACTTCCAAGGTTCCGGCGACGGTTTGCCGGATGCGCGCGCGGGCAATAGTGCAATACTCCGCCTGGGTTTCCGCGCCGACACCCCTGCGTCCGTGACGCAACGCGCTGACAATGGAAGTGCCCGCGCCGAGAAACGGGTCCAGCACCCAATCCCCGGGCGTGGTCAGGGAGAGCACAAGGCGGTCAACCAACTCGACCGGAAACTGGCAGGGATGGGCGGTTTTTTCGACATGGTTGCTTTTGACATTGGGAATGTCCCAGACATCGCCGGGATTTTTTCCAAGCGGGTTGCAGGAAAATTGCCCGGCCTTGGGGCCGCGAAAATACTTCTTTCCCGGGTATTTTTGGGGAACGCGGATGGGGTCGAGATTAAAAACGTAATCGGCCCCCTTGGTGAACCACAGGACAGTCTCATAACGCCCCGAAAGCCGTTTGGAGCAATGCAGGCCGTGCTCGAAACGCCAGATGACACGATTACGCAATTTCAAGCCGAGTTCCGCGAACAATGGAAACATCACAATGTCGAGCGGGACGATCTCGCCGTTCTCGACGAAATTGCCCACCTGCCAGCACAAGCTGCCGCCATCGCGCAGGCAGCGAGCGGCCTCGCGCACCACCCGGCGCTGCCAGTCGAGATACCGCTTCAGTGAAGTCCGGGCCTCGTAGGATTTACCGATGTTATAGGGCGGGGAGGTGACCACCAATCGGATGGCCCCGGAGGGAATGGTCGCAAGCAACTCCAAGCAGTCGCCATGGAATACGACCGCCGTGGCGTCCGGAGAAAATTTCGAGTCAATTTTCATGGAAAAAAAAGGGGGGCGGCGGACCGGAAAGACAAGTGCAAACCCGCCCCCGCCAGCGGCACCGCCGCGCCGTTCACGCCAGCGTTTCGAACTCCATGAACTCCGCCGTCATGCCGCCGGGCGCGCCCTTGCAGATCACGCTCACCGCGTCGTGCGAGTGCAGCGACTCGAAATGCGCGCACACCACGCGGAAATCCCGGATGCGCGCGTCGGCGTCGAGCCGCGCGTAAACCAACCGCGCCGCGTCCTCGACGAATTTCAGGTGCGCGCCGTTAAGCTCGGCAAACGCCTGCTCGTCCTCGCGCTTCACCATCACCTGCGTCTCCGTGCGCAGCGCCGCCAGGCAGTGCGCGTGCAAATCCTCCACCGCGAGCCGCCGCCCCGGCGCGAGTTCCACGCGCAGGCGCGCCTTCGAGCGCTGGCTGTGCCCCACCGCATACACGCCGCGCCGGTCGCGCGCGTGCTCCGCCAGCTCCGCCGAGCACGGGCAGGCCGAGGAATAGACAAAATCAAACTCCACGAACCGCCGCGCCTTCGCCCCCGCCGCCAGCGACGCCTCGAACACGACGCGGTAATACTGCCAGCCCTCCAGCCCGCTGCGCAGGCTCGCCTGCCGCAACGGAAACGAAAACACCACGCGCAGCCGCGCCTCCCGCGAGCCGACCGCGCGCAGGTAGCTTTTCAAAATCCGCTCCAGCAACTCCGGGGTGCACACTTCCTCCTGATGCTCGTAGAACGAGCGCACCACGCGGCTCATGTTGATGCCCTTCAGGTGCGCGTCGAGCGACACGCTTCCGCTCACCGACGCCTCCAGCGTCACGACCCCGCCGCGCCGCGCCGCGAAACGCAGTGGCAGCCGGAAACCCGCCACGCCGACCTGCTGGATGCCCACCGCCGCGCCCTCGATCGGCCCGCCCGCGCCCATCAAGTCCGGCAGCGACGCGCGATACGCCGCGTCGGGCTTGAACGCCGTGTCGTAGCCCCGCGCAATCCTCGGCGCCGGGCCGCCGGCGGCTTGGTGCAGATACATCGTCCCGCCCGGCGCCGCTTTCGTCCGGTCCCTTGACCGCCCCGTTTTTGCACCCCGTCCGCCCGTGATTGTTGTTTTGATTGAGGAGGATTTTTTCATCGCGCAAGCAACCATGCCGCCGGATGCGGCCGGAAAAAGAAGAAGCTGGGACAATCGGACATAAGCGACCAACAAAAACCACCACGGCCCCAAGGTCAACGAGGGGAATTTCCGAATTACGATGAAGAGTGCACTTCAACCCGAAGCCCCTCCGCCCGCCATCCCCCATCCTCTATCCTCCATCCCCATTGCCATCCCCCATCGCCATCCTCTTTCCTCTTTCTCTTTCTTCTTTCTCCTTTCTCCTCTAATGCGCCTTTAGCCTCTTAACCGAGCTTAACGCGAGGCCATGCGGCCCGTAGGGCACAGGCGGTTCGAGTGACGCAGACGGATATATTTTGCCCCCTCCCCTCCCCCCTCCCAAAAAAACGCAATCCGTCCCTGGTAGGGAGGCCTCTCCGAGGCCTCCGTCATCACGTTTTGATATCCCAAGGCAAGCCTCAGCTTCGCACCCCGTCTGACGGAGGCCGCGGGGAGGCCGCCCTACCAGGGCCGGAGAGCGTTTGGTGGGGGGCTAGGGGAGGCGGCAAAATATATCC
>JAIRTK010000571.1 GCA_031254955.1 Opitutaceae bacterium | reverse complement strand
AGCAGAGCGGGCGGAGGGGGATCAGGCGGCGCGGAGCGGGCGTGGACATGGGCGGGCGACGCGGGGGGAGAGTGGGCGGGCGCGGGTGGCGCGGGACGTGGGGGGTGGCGGGAGGGGCGGAGGGGGCGGCGCAAGGCGCGGGTGGTTGTGTCTTTCGACCGGCGGGACGAGCGGGCGGGTGCGGTTTGCGCGGCATGACGAGGAGACGTTGGGCGCGGCGGCGCGGGGGTTTTGCGGGCATTTCGGGTTGGAGCGGGTGAATGCGGTGGATGTGTTGCCGGCGTATCATGTGAGCGGGTTCATGGCGCGGGTGCGGTGCGCGGTCACGGGCGGCATTCATCTGCCTTGGGCATGGAAAGGGTTGGAGGCGGGGGATTGCCCGGAGCTGCCTCTGGAGGGCGGCTGGGTGCTTTCGTTGGTGCCCACCCAGTTGCAACGGTTGCTTGGCGGCGCGGACGCGGCGCGGGGCGGGCGCGGGGCACAGAGCGGGATGCCGGGCGAGCACGGGGCGCGGGGCGGGATGAGGGACGGGCGCAGGGCGCGGGACGGGCGCGTGGTGGAGTGGTTGCGGCGTTTCGAGGTGATTTTTCTCGGCGGGGGGCCGGTGTGGCCTTCGCTTACGGATGCGGCTGCACGGGAGGGGTTGCGGGTGTCACTTTGTTATGGCATGACTGAAACCGCTGCGATGGTGGCGGCGCTGCGTCCCGGCGAGTTTGCGGGGGGCGCGAGGAGTTGCGGGGCGGTGCTGCCGCACGCGCGGGTGGAGTTGGTGGACGAGGAGACCGGCGAGGTGCATCGGGATGCCGGGAGCGTCGGGCGTGTCGGACGCGTCGGGCGGGTGCGCATCGTCGGCGCGAGCGTGTGCCGCGGTTATCTGCCGGAGAGCGCGGGGGCGGTGGAATCGGCGGGCGGGGCAGAAGCGGAGGATGCCAAGGACGCAAGGAGCGTGGCGGGCGCTGTGGAATCGACGAACGCGGCAGGCGCGGAGGAAGTGGCGGACGTGATGGAGGAGAGGGATGCGGGATGCGTGGAGGAAGCGGCGGGGACGGCGGGTGCGAGAGACTCCAGGGACGTAAGGAGCGCGGCGGGCGCGGCGGGGTTTGGCGGTGTCCTGATGACCGAGGATATGGCGTTTTTCGATGCGCGCGGCTGGCTCAATATCGTGGGGCGGCGCGATGCGGTCATCATCACGGGCGGCAAAAAGGTGCTGCCGGGGGAGGTCGAGGCGGTGTTGCGGTCGAGCGGCGGGTTTTCCGATGTCGCGGTGGTGGGCGTGCCGGACGCGGAATGGGGCGAGCGCGTGGTGGCGTGTTATCCCGGCGGGGAGGGGGCCGTGCCTGATTGGGAGGCGGTCGGGCGGGCCTTGCGTTCATTGTCAGGCTACAAACGTCCCGTCCGGTTCGTCCCGATGACGCCTTGGCCGCGCACCGCGCAGGGCAAGGTCAACCGCGCGCGGTTGCGCGCCTTCGCCGCCGCCACGGAGTGAGGCCCATTTTGAATTCTTTTTATACTATTTCTGAATTAAATTCTGATATTACGCAGACCGGCGTAGTGCAGGCGCGGGAGCGCCGGCAGGGAGGCCTCGGCGAGGCCTCCGCCGGGCGGGGCAGCTGGGATGGCTGGAATATTCATGGTTAAATCGGAGCGTGATTGCGGAGGCCTCGGAGAGGCCTCCCTACCGGAAGATATTTAGAGTGCGGCGATTCCCTATCGAGCGGCGGCCTCTATCAGGCTGCGATCTCTTCAAGCATCGCCTTTTTAGGGCCTTTTTTGTTTACTCTGTCGCACGTCTTGGCCTGACGTAACGCAGACTTCCAGGTTTGCTTGGTGGCTTGGGCGGCGCGGAGCGCTGTCGAGCAGGTTTGGAAACCTGCGCTACATCAGGCCGGGCCTTGCTTCGGGTTAAACGAAAAAGGCTCTATTATATGTTTGAATGCGCCTGGCGCATGCGGACCGCGCGGGTATTACTTTGTTTCCATGGCGAAGATTCCGTTCCAGTCGGGTGGCGGGGGATTGGCCTTCATCCACATGCAGCGTTGCATGAACAGGCGCGAGGGCGTGAGTTGTCCGTTGACCAGGGAGCGTCTGCGTTCGAGCCGGCTTGCTTGCATGAAAAGCGTCGCGGCGCGGTCCCAGTCCTGCCGGCGGTAGAGCGCCAGGCCTTCGCCGAAGAGGCCCCGGCATTCCAGCGTCTCCGGGGGCAGTTCCCCGGCCAGTCCCATCAGTTCAAACACGTCCACCGGTTGCGAGCGGCCTTTCACCACCATGGTGTCGAGCAGGCGGAACACGCACGGGCAGCCGGAGGCCTCGGCTTCGGCGCGCGTGCTGTCGGCGACCAGGGTGTCCACGCCATAGACGCGGGAGGCCGCCTCCATGCGCGAGGCCAGGTTCACGGAGTCGCCCATCATGGTGTAATTGAAGCGCGAGCGGGAGCCCATGTTGCCCACGACGGCGGGGCCGGTGCTCAGGCCGATGCGGGTGCGCATCGGCCATCTGCCGTTCCAGCGCGACTGGAGTTCCCGCATCCAGTATTGGCGCAATTCCCCGAGCCGCTGGTGCACGTGGCAGGCGGCCACGCAGGCTCGGGAGGCGTGGTCGGGTTGCGCCACCGGCGCGCCAAACATCGCCACCACGGCGTCGCCGACGTATTTGTCGAGCGTCCCGCCTTCTTCGTTGAGGGAGTCGGTGCAGATGGAGAGATACTGGTTCATCCATTCCACGAGTTCTTTCGGCGAGAGGGATTCGGCCGCTTGCGTGAAGTTTTGCACGTCGCTGAAATACGCGGTGATCGGCACTTCCATGCCGCCGAGTTTCGGTTCCTCGCCGGATTCCACCATCCGGCTCACCAGTTCGGGGGAGACGTAGGTGCCAAACATGCCTTTGATCCGGCGTTTTTGCCCTTCTTCCTCGACGAGTTGCATGATGATGGCGGCGAAGCATGTGGTGAAGGCCGCGCCCAGCGGCGCGACGATGGGCAGGACCCAGTGGCCGTGGGCAAACGCCTCGAAGGCGCCCCATACGTAGCCGGCCATCAACGCCACCGCCACGCCTTTCCAGAGCACCCCGCGCGCCCCGCCGGCCAGCGACATGGCGCAGATGGTGGCGGCCATCCCGAGGATGATCAGGAACGAGAGCACGGGGGTGGGGTGTCGCAGGAATTTTTTGGAAAAAATCGTCTTCAACAGGTTCCCGTGGATGCCCACCCGCGGCACCGGATAGTCGTCGAGGCTGGTCGGCGCGGTGTCGAGCAGCAGCGGGTCCACGGGGCCGATCAGCACGATCGAGTCCTTCATCACGCCGAGCAGTCTGGAGGCCGCCTCGCGGTCCTCGGGGTTTTCCGATTTCAACAGCCGCGCCGCCACCAGCACGTCGATGAAGCTCATGCGCAGGTTGTGCGGCGATTCCCATTTGGAAAACCAGTTCACCTCCAGGTCCTGCCTGTTCCGCAACGGAATCTCGGCGAGCCGCGCGTCGTCCCCGTCGGCCAGAATGATGCGTCCGCCTTCCATCCGGATGGCCGAGGGCGGCAGTTTCCAGTAGAGCCGCGCGATTTCCAGCGACATGTGCCACCAGGTCATCGGGCCGACTTGGGCAAACATCGGCACCTCGCGCACGCTGCCGGCCAGGGTATCGACCAGCCCGACGTTGGGCGCGTTGTAGATGCGGTTGCCCACGCGAAACTCGGGCAGTTCCGGCGGCTCGGGTTCGTCTTCCGGCGGGTCGATCACGCGCGGGAATTGGCGCATGATGGGCAGGCCGTTGATGTCCCGGTCATTTGCCGCGGCATAGCTGGCGGCCACGACCACGGGTGGCTCGGGTTGTTGAAAGAGATATTGCGCGAGCCGCCACGTGCCGCGCCGGAATTGCTCCACGTCCACCACCTCGGGCCGCCCGCGTTCGGAAAAGATATGGTCAATGCCGACCGCCCGCGCCCCGCCCGCGCCCAGCACCACCTCGCACACATCGGCGAAATACGCCCGGTTCCACGGCAGGTTGCCGATGTCCGTGATCGATTTGGAGTCGATGTCCACATACACCACCTTCAAGGACGAGGCCAGTTCGCCGCGCCATTTGAAACGCCAGTCAATCATGAAATCCTCCAGAAACGCCAGCCGGCCCGTGTAGTGCAACGCGCACCACAACACCGGAATCGGCAGAATGAGGAGCAGTCGCAGGAGCAGAACCTTGGAAGGACGTGACACGGCTGGGAAACATAGGCTGGCGGCATGGCATCACGCCAGCCCGGAATCATACCCATTGCGAATGAAAATCCCACCAAGGAAGCCGTTAAAGGTAGGGCGAGGCGTCCCGTCGAGCCGTGTTAACCGCTCGCGGCTCGGCGGGACGCCGCGCCCTACCAGAAG
>JAIRTK010000559.1 GCA_031254955.1 Opitutaceae bacterium | reverse complement strand
CGCCCCTCCGGGGCTTTGCTGTCTCATCGAAAAGAGCGGGGAACCCATTATATAATCCGTCGTGCTTCAGGCCGCGCGCGCGCTCAAGCCGAAAGGACGCGCCCTCCCGCCGCCGTCGCCGCGACCGGGTCGCCCGCTTTGCCCGGCGGCGTGTCGTCGCCGCCGCCGGCTCGCGGGAAAAGGGAGCGGGCCGGCAAACGGTCCGCCGCCCGGCTCATCATGGCCGGGTTGCGCGGGAGATTGCGGGCGGACGGCCCTGCCGGCGAACGCGCCGGGCCGGGGAAGGCCGGGCGGGGGTCGCTCAGGCGCCCAGACAGCGCACGGTCATCTCGCGCAGGACATCCTCTTGCTCGGACGGACGGCGGATGATTTCTTCAAAGGCGTTGACCAGTTCCATCTGGTTGTCGATGAGGCGGCGCATGGTCGGGAGTTTTTTGGCGGTGGCCAGTTTGCCCAGATAAAAGAGATTTTGCGTGAAGAGATTGTAGGAGTTTTTTTCCGTCGCACCCGTGAAATGCCGCCCGTAGGTCTCCACCGCGCGGTCGAGGTCGGCCTTGCTGAAGCCGCGCGAGCCGGGCCGCAGATCGCCGGAGTCCACCAGCGCGCGCACCTGAAGCAGCAGGCGGTTGCGGTTTTGGAGCGATGCGATGACCGGGCGCGCGTCGCCGCCGCCGAAAAAATGCCGGTGCAGCGCGGCCAGCGTCCATTTCAGGTCGCCGCTGAAAAACGCCTCCGCCGCCTCGAAAAAATCGCCCTCGGCGACGTTGGGCGTGAGTTCGTCCACGAGCGGCTCCTCGATCACGGTCGCGCCTTCGTCAAGCGAGGTGGCGAGCTTGTGCGTCTCCTCGATGAGCAGGCGGGGGTTGGGGCCTGCGCGCGCGAGCAGCAGGCGCAGCGCGCCGTCGCTGAAGGTCACGCCCAGCGCGCGCGCCTCGGCCATGACGACGCCGGCGAGCGCGTCGGAGTTTTTGTCGGTGTCGGCCCCGCCGGTGAACACGAAGTCGGCGGTCTTCTCGCACCATTTATAAAACGCCCGCCGCCGGTCGATGGGCGCGGCGGTGATGAGCACGAGCACCTCGCCGGGGTTCACCTTGGCGAGCAGTTCCTGCAAGTCCTCCACGACCTTGAGCGTGCTCTCGGCGCGACCGGTCTGGGTGTCGGCGAGGAAATTCACGTCCTTCAGCCACACGAGGCGCCTGCCGCCGAACATCGACACGGTTTGCACGCTCTCGCGAAAGCGCCCCACGGCGGCCTCGACCTCGGCGACATTGTTGGCGAAGCCGCTCAGCACCTCGCGGGAAAACTCGTCCTCGACCGCGCGCGCCAGCTCGTTGAAACGCGTTTTGCCCGCGCGGTTGACCAGAAAGTCATCCGCGCCGCAGACAAAGATAAAAGGTTTCGCCGAGGCCATGGCGCTAGGGAGGCGCAACGGGCGGCGGGTGGCAAGTCATTCAATGGCCGGAAAGGTGCGATTGGCGGCTGCCCTTCGCAGGGGCGCCGGAAGCAAAAGGGGGTGAGGAAGCGCGCCCCGGCGAGGCCGACCTGCCTTGGGACTTGCGAAAGCCGCCTTTTCAGGTTCCTCGCTATTTTCGATGGTTATTGCGGAGATTTTTTAACCACGGAGCACGGAGGCCAGAGGGAGGAGTTTAAGAGCGTCTAACCAAACGAAGGCTTGACCGAAGAGACACAGCGGGCACGGAGGCGCGCGGCGGCGGATGTAGGGGCTTCGCTTGCGAAGCCCGTTGCCGGACGGCAGTCGCGTGCGTTGGGGTTTCATGCGACTGCGCCGGCGCACTGGCGGAAGCAACTCCGTGGCGTCCTGCGGCGAGGGGCTTCGCAAGCGAAGCCCCTACATCCGCGAAGCCCCTGCATCCTCGCCTTTCCCCGCGCTTTTCAGACCGTCTTTTGGCCTGTCCTATTGTAATTTTGTTAGGCGCTCTTAATGAAAAGCCTCACGCGGAGGCGCGGAGACACAGAGACGCAGAGACGCAGAGAGTTGTTGATTAAAAGCCTCTCCACGCCTCTCCACACCTCTGCCTCTCCGCGTGAGTCTTTCCATTAAAACCCCTCCCTCCGAACTCCGTGCCCTCCGTGCCTCCGTGGTTAAAAAATCTCCGCAATAGCCATCGAAAATAGCGAGCCCCCCCCTTTTTTCCAAGCCGTCTCTCCGGCTGTTTCGCCCGCATCGCTCATTAGTCGCCTGCGCCCGCTCATCGGTCGCCCGCATCGCTCATCGATCGATCACGTCGAGTTCCGGCCATTGCGCGAGCTTGCGGTGCAACGTGCGGCGGCTGATGCCCATGAACCCCGCTGCGCGCGTGCGGTTGCCGCGCGCCTTCAACAACGCCTCGCGCACCAGCCGCTTCTCGTTTTCCTCCACCGACAGCGACGCCCCGCCCGCCAACGTGGCGCAGACATCCCTGCCCGCGTTTCCGACCCCGCCCGGAGCGCGGACAGAAACACCCGCGCCACCTCCCCCCCCAGCCAACCCCGTCCCAGCCACCCCTCCAGCCGCCACCCCCACC
>JAIRTK010000540.1 GCA_031254955.1 Opitutaceae bacterium | reverse complement strand
TGGGTGGTGGGTGGCGGAGTGGCGGGTGCGGGTGCGGGTGCGGTTGATGGGGGCGGGTGGTCTCACGCGGAGGCGCGGTGGCGCGGAGAGGGGGACGGATGGCGGGTATGGGTGCGGGTGCGGGTGGCGGGGGTGGTTTTCGTCACAAAAAAGTTTCTCCGGGTCGGGATTTTTTTTCGGGCGTAGTGGTTGGGGGACTGGGGAGCGGTTGGGGGGCTGGGGGTTAGCCTCCATAGAGTAGTTCGCGGTTGATGGCTTGGCAGCCGACGATGGCGGCGGCGCCGAAGATGTCGTGGGCGCTGGAGCCGCGGCTGATTTCGGCGGCGGGGAGGCTCAGGCCGGTGAGGATTTGGCCGAAGGCGTTTGAGCGGGCGAGGAGGTTGACGAGTTTGAAGGCGATGTTGCCGCTGGCGAGGTCGGGGAAGATGAGGACGTTGGCGTGGCCGGCGACGGGGCCGGTGAGTTTTTTGGTCCGCGCGGCGAGCGGGTCGAGGGCGGCGTCGGCTTGGAGTTCGCCGTCGATTTCGAGGTCGAGGCGGGCGGCGCGGGCTTTGGCGCGGGCGAGTTCGGTGGCGGCGCGCATTTTGATGAGCGTGGGGTGCGTGGAGTCGCTTTTCGTGGCCCAGCTGAGCATGGCGACGCGGGGTTTTTCGTTGGTGAGGTGGCGCGCGATGCCGGCGGTGGCGAGGGCGATGTCGGCGAGTTGTCGCGAGGTGGGTTCGGGGTTGACGCCGCAGTCGGCGAAGAAGAGCGAGTCGGCGGCGCCGATTCGTGGTTCGTCGAAGTCGATGATGGTGAGCGAGGCGATGGTTTGCGCGTGTTCGTGTTTGGGGATGATTTGGAGGAGCGGGCGCAGGGCGCTGGGGGCGGCGCGGGTGGCGCCGCCGACCAGTCCGTCGGCTTGGCCGGTGGCGAGCATCATGGCGCCGTAGCAGCCGGGGTCTTTGAGGGTTTCGCGGGCGTGTTCGGGGGTCATGCCTTTTTCGCGGCGCAGTTCGGCGAGTCGGCGGGCGAGGGGGTCGAAGTCTTCGCTGTGCGCGGGGTCGATGATGCGCATGCCTTGGAGGTTGAGGTCGAGGCGCGAGGCGGTGGTTTTGATGGTGGCGCGGTCGCCGAGGAGGAGGGGCACGCCCATGCGGCGGGTCACCCATTGGCGCGCGGCTTGCAGGATGCGGGGGTCGTGGCCTTCGGGAAAAACGATGCGTTTGGGGTGGCGCTGGAGTTTTTCGGTGAGTCTGGGGATGATGGGCATGGTGTCTGGATGCGCGGAGGGTGGGCGTGCCGCGCCTTGGCGTCAATGCCGGGGCGCGTTTTCTGTGGGTGTGGGGGGGGCTGTGTGTGGGGGGGGGTGTGGTGGAGGGGTGGGCGGGGGAGAGAGGTTCTTTGCGCGTTTCGGGATTGCTTAGGCGGGGGCGGGCGGGGTCATAGTTTGGGCGGACGTGGATAAGAGCTTGCGCAAATTTGAAGTGGCTTCGGTCGCCGTGGTGTCGGCGGCCACCTTGGCGTCGCGCGTGCTTGGGTTGGTGCGCGATAGTCTCACGGCGGCGGTGTTCGGGGCGGGCGGGTTGTTGTCGGCGTTTTTCACCGCGTTTCAGTTGCCCAATCTTTTCCGGCGGTTGCTGGGAGAGGGGGCGTTGACGGCGGCGTTGGTGCCGGTGCTCAACGAGGAGTTGGAGCGGCGGCGGCGCGTGGGGGCGTTTCGGCTGGTCAACGAGGTGGCGAGTTGGTTGCTCGTGGTGGCGGTGGCGGTGGTCGGGGCGGCGATGGTGTTTTTCAGCCAGCCGGCGTGGGTGGAGGCGGCGGCGCGGGCGTTCGGCGGCGATGACGACACGGTGGCGCGCTGGTTGGCGAGCGCGGGGATGACGGTGGTGCTTTTTCCGTATCTGGTCTTTGTGTGTCTGGCGGCGGTGTTCAGTTCGGCGTTGCAGACGTTGGGGCGTTTTCTGGAGCCGGCGGTGTCGCCGGTCTGGCTTAATGTCGCGATGATCGCGGCGTTGGTCATCGGCTGGAAATGTTGGGCGGTGGGGGCGGGAGGTGCGGGAGGCGCGGGCGCGGTGGGAGGCGCGGGAGAGGCGGGCGCGGTGGGCGGGGTGGATGGCGTGCGGATGCAGGTGTTGTGCGTGGGGGTGCTCATCGGTGGCGCGGGGCAGATGGTGTTGCCGGCGTGGGCGTTGGTGCGTCGTGGATGGCGTCCGCGTTTTGCGTTGGTGTTGAGCGGGCCGGTGCGGGCGATTTTTCGGTTGATGGCGCCGACGGTGCTGGGGTCGGCGGTTTATCTGGTCAACATGACCGTGTCGCGTTTCATCGCGTTGTCGCTCAATGATAGCGCGGTGGCGTTGCTGAATTTCGCGCAGCGGTTGATGGAGTTGCCCATCGGTGTGTTTGCGGTGGCGGTTTCGACGGTGGTTTTTCCGTTGATTTCGCGGTGCGCGGCGCAGGGCGACACGGAGGGCATGGCGGCGGCTTACCAGAGGGGGATGCGGCTGGTTCTGCTGGTCAACGTGCCGGCGGCGGCGGGGTTGGCGGTGCTGGCGGTGCCGTTGATCCGTGTGCTGTTCCAGCGCGGCGCGTTTGCCGCGGGGGACACGCTGGCGATGGCGCCGGTGCTGGCGGTGTGCGCCGCGGGGTTGCCGTTTTTTTCGTTTGTCAATCTGATGTTGAGGGCGTTTTACGCGCGTCGGGACACGCGGACGCCGGTGGTCGCGGCGGTGTTGAGTTTCGTGGTGAACTTGGTGTTGAGTCTCGTGTTGATGCGGCGGTTCGGGACGGTGGGGCTGGCGGCGGCGGGCGGCGTGGCGATCTTGGCGCAGGCGTGGTTCCTGCAAGCCCGGTTGGCGGCGGCGGAGGAGCGGCTGGCGTTTCGTTTCGTGCGGCGTGATCTTGGCAAAATCATCGTGGCGAGCGCGGTGATGGGTGTGTTGGTCTGGGGCGGCTGGCGCGCGTGGGCGGCGTGCGCGGGCGAAGGCTCGAAGTGGGCCGACGCCGCCGGGCTGGCGTTGATGATCGCGGCGGGCGTGGCGGTTTACGGCGCGCTGGCGTGGCGGCTGCGCGTGGAGGGGCGCGAGGAGTTGGCGGGGATGGTGGCGCGCCGGTTTGGCCGGCAAAAGCGGGTCTAGGGCGCGCCGGCCACAGGGCGCGGCGGCGCGCGGCATTGCGCTTGCACACCCGCGTGATTGCCGTGTTCTTGGGAGGCATGAGATTGGCTGTTTTCACCACCATGCTGCTGGCAGGCGCGTTGCTCGCCGGGTGCTCGTCCTACAAAACGTCGGTCGAACCTGGGAGAAATCTGGCCGGCTACAGCCGTGTGTGGGTAAAGAGCAACATGAACGACAACCACGGCCTCGGCGGATTCATCGTCGCCGCGCTCGCCGCGCAAGGGCATGAGGCCGGCCTGGGGCCGCTGACCATGATGCCCGTGCGCACGCAACTCATCGTGCAGTATCGCGATTCGTGGGCGTGGGATTTCAAAGACCACATGACCGCGCTCGAAATCACGGTGCTCGACGCGCGCACCGAACAGCAAATCGCCCGCGCCGACTACGGCAACCCGGCGTCGATGTCCAGACACCCCTCGGAGGTGGCGGAACGATTGGTGCGGCAATTGTTCGCGCCGCCCGCCGGGAAAAAGAAATAAAGGCCCACGCCTGATTGCTCCTTCACCCCGCCTCCCTCACCTCACCTCACCTCACCCCGGCACCCCAGCACCCCAGCACCCCGGCACTCCAGCACCCCGGCTATTTTGAATCGTCGGGAAGAAGGATTTTACCACGGAAACACGGAAATACGGAAGCACTGAAGCACTGAAAACTGAAAACCCTCTCCTATCTCCGTCCTCCGTGTCTCCGTTCCTCCGTGCTTCCGTGATTAATAAAAAAGACCGCTTTAAATAGAGATAAATCTCCCCGCCTTGCCCCACCCCGCGCCTTGCAGCCATCACGCCTTGCACCCCCTCACGCCTTGCAGCCCGCATTTTTCGCGTCGCGTCTTTTGGCTAGCGGTTTGAAAAACGGTTTTCTTAACTGACGCCCCATCATCCTCGCCATGCTCATCCACCGCGGCACCTCCGCCCTGTCCCGATTCCGCCTCGAAAAACTCCGCGCCGACCTCGCCGCCGCCGGCGTTCCCGTCGCCCGCATCGCCGCGCGCTTCCTCCACATCGCCGAACTGGACGACCCCGCCGCCACCGCGCTCCCTCCCCCGCAGCAAACCCTCCTCGAAAAACTCCTCGCCTACGGCCCCCGTGAAACCCCCTTGGCCGCTGACACACACACCGCACCCGCTCCCGCCCTCGCTCCCTCCTCCTCCGCCGCCACTACTCCAGCCCCCGCCCCTCGCGACCTCACCCTCATCGTCGCCCCACGCCCCGGCACCATCTCCCCCTGGTCGAGCAAAGCCACCGACATCGCCCGCATCTGCGGCCTCGCCTCCCTCAAACGCATCGAACGCGCCATCGCCTACACCATCGAAATCGACCCCGCCGCCCTCCAGCCGCCGCACCACGTCCTGCCCGCCGCCAAACTCGACCTCCTCCGCGCGCGCCTCCACGACCGCATGACGCAAACCATCTTCGCCGACACCGCCGCCCTCGCCGCCCTCTTCCGCCACGGACAACCGCGCCCCATGACCACCATCCCCGTCCTCTCCCGAGGACGCGCCGCCCTCGCCGCCGCGAACCACACCCTCGGACTCGCCCTCGCCGACGACGAAATCGACTACCTCGCCCAAGCCTTCGCCACGCTTGGCCGCGACCCCAACGACATCGAACTCATGATGTTCGCGCAGGCCAATTCCGAACACTGCCGCCACAAAATCTTCAACGCCACCTGGGAAATCGACGGCGAAAGCCGCGACCGCACGCTCTTCCAGATGATCCGCAACACCCACGAACACCACGACACCGGCATCCTCTCCGCCTACAAAGACAACGCCGCCGTCCTCGAAGGCTCCCGCGCCGGACGCTTCTATCCCGACCCCCTCACCGGCGACTACGCCGCCCACGAACAAACCATCCACCTCCTCTGCAAAGTCGAGACCCACAACCACCCCACCGCCATCTCGCCCTTTCCCGGCGCCGCCACCGGCTCCGGCGGCGAAATCCGCGACGAAGGCGCCACCGGACGCGGCGCCAAACCCAAGGCCGGCCTCACCGGCTTCACCGTATCCAACCTCAGGATACCCGGCGCGCTCCAACCCTGGGAACGGACCGACAACGGCAAACCCGACCGCATCGTCAGCGCCCTCGACATCATGCTCGACGCCCCCCTCGGCGGCGCCGCCTTCAACAACGAATTCGGACGCCCCAACATCAACGGCTACTTCCGCGCCTACGAAGCCGCCGTGCCCGCGGCCACGCCAGTTGACAATGAAAAACCAAC
Organism: Opitutaceae bacterium; assembly: GCA_031254955.1. Taxonomy (GTDB): domain Bacteria; phylum Verrucomicrobiota; class Verrucomicrobiia; order Opitutales; family Opitutaceae; genus Termitidicoccus. The sequence goes on along the minus strand of JAIRTK010000540.1, from coordinate 16 downwards.
CACGGAAAACAACCCC
>JAIRTK010000503.1 GCA_031254955.1 Opitutaceae bacterium | reverse complement strand
AGGAGAGCTTATCCGGCTTCCGTCGCAAGCCCGGATTCGTCTCCTTGTCTGGCCACGGGGTCACGGGTGCACTTCAAACCGAGGTCTCATCCTCTTTCAGCTTTCTCTTTCCTCGTTCTTGTTCTCTTTCTTCTTTCTCCTGCGGGTGGCACCTCTGGGAGAGAAAGATTTTTAACCGCGAATGGACAAAATGGACAAAATGGACAGAATGGACATGGGTGGACATGAATTTAGAAACTGAGATTACACGGAGGATGCCACTGGAACCACCAAACGGAACAATCCCACGGCAGGGAGGCATCTCCGAGGCCTCAGCAACCACGTTTAGATTTCCCTATGAAAGCCCCGGCTTCGTCCCCCACTCGACGGAGGCCTCGGAGAGGCCTCCCTACCGTTCCTCGGAAACGAAATCCGCGTAACCTCGTCTGTTTAATTCTCCTTTGTTAACAGAGATTACGCGGACGGCCCGCGGGATTGCGTGGCATGGGCGTTCTCGCCCATGTGCTTGGGGTTTGCGGCGCGGAGCGCCGTCCACGGGCTCGCGAAACCGAGGAGGGGGGCGGACAGGGCTGGTGGTTTTCGAGGTCGGCGAGGACGGCGGGCAGGGGGCGGAGTTTGTCCGGGGGGAAGAAGGTGTTGATGCGGGTGATGACTTGCTGGATGATGCCGTCGGGACAGGAGGCGCCGCCGGTGAGGAGGATGCGGAGCGGGTTTTCCGGCGTGGCGGAGGCGATGGCTTCGGGGGACAAAAAGGGCCGGAGGGCGGGGGGCGCGTCGGGGGCGGGGGTTGTGTTGGCGAAGGGGGAGGCTTCGGCGGAGGGGGGGGGAAGGGGTTGGGGGGCGGCGGGGGAGGGGAAGCGGGTGTGCTGGATGAGGCTGGCGGAGTGGATGTCGGCTTCGCTTTGGATAAAGAAGGCCGCGGGGCCGAGGCGTTGTTCGCAGAGGCGGTGGAGTTGGCAGGTGTTGGAGGAGTTTTTGCCGCCGATGACGAGGGCGGCGTCGAGCGGTTCGGCGAGGGCGCGGGCTAGGGCGTCTTGGTTGACTTGGGTGGCGTAGCAGAGGGTGTCGCGTTTGCCGTCGCCGCCGACCCGGGCGCGCGCTTCGGCGGGGCCGTGGAGGGCGGCGTAGGCGGCGCGCAGGTGTTCGATGATGGCGAGGGTTTCGTGCATGAGGAGCGTGGTCTGGTTGACGATGGCGATGCGTTGGAGGTCGCGGTCGGGGTCGAAGCCCGGTGTGTGTTTGCCGGCGAAGGCGGCGGCGAAGCGTTCGGGGGTGCCGGGGGCGCGGGGGTGCGTGATGAGGTCGGCGAGCAGGCGGGCTTCGGCGAGGTCGCGGATGATGAGCGCGGGGGCGTGGCGGCGGGCGTTGGAGAAGGTGGCTTTGGTTTCTTCGTGTTCGTGTTTGCCGTGGATGATGATGGTGTAGCCGCGGCGGCCAAAGGCGCGGGCGGATTTCCAGACTTTTTCGACGAGCATGCAGGTGGCGTCATACTGGCAGACGGGGACGCCTTTGCGGACGAGGCGGCGTTTGTCGTCGTCGGTGGCGCCGAAGGCGGGGATGATGACGATGTCGTCGGGCGTGAGGGTGTGCCAGAGGAGTTGGCCGGGCGGGGTGCCGGGGGCGGCTTTGCGGCCTTCGTGCGTGAGGGGGGCGCCTTTGTCGGTCTGGAGGTAGCGGAGGCCGCGGCGTCGGAGGTCTTCGTTGACAAAGGGGTTGTGGATAAGTTCGGAGAGCATGAAGACGCGTCGGCCTGGGTTTTCGGCGAGGGTTTCGTAGGCGCGTTCGATGGCGTTTTTCACGCCGAGGCAGAAGCCGAAGTGGCTGGGTATCAGGTAGCGGACGGGGCCGAAGTCGAGCGCGGTGGGCGCGGCGGCGCTGCGTTCGTTGGTGCGGGAGAGGGTTTTGAGCGCGGCGCAGAGGCGGGATTGGTAGAGGGCGCGGGCGGGGGCGTCGAGTTGGTAGATGTCGCGGTTGCGTTCTTTGTCGGGGCGGAATTTGTAGATGAAGTCGTGTTCGTTGAGGTGGAGATAGGGGATGGCGATCACATGCGGTTCGATGGCGGCGAGCACGGCGGCGAGGGCGGGGCTTTTCGGGGCGGCGTCAAGCGAGTCGAGCGAGCGGAAATCGGGGGTGAGGGCAGGCGAGGGGGCCGGAGCAGGGACGGGGGAGGGGGGGGAGGTGTGGACGGGAGTGGGGGCTGCGGCGGAGCCGTGGGTGAGGGTTGAGGCGGGGGCGGAGCGGGCGGGCGAGGGGACTTGGGTGAAATAAACGGCGGTGGTTTCATAAACGGCGGTGGTTTCGCCGGGCGTCGGCGTCGGGTTGACGCGCACCGTATAAACGGGGGTCGGCGGGGTGTGCGCGGGGAAAACCGTCGCGAGGCGCGTTTCCGCCGAGGCGAGATCGCCACCGGCAAACGCCAGCTCGCAGATGCCGTCGCGGTGGAGCACGGCGAGCTGGTTGCTGGTGTTGAAGGCGAGAAGCGCGACAGACATGACGGGAAGGTGGAGGATTGGAGGGAAAGCGTGAAGCAGATTTGGCGATGTCTCCGCGCGGCGGGTGCCATTCAGGGTCGTGCCATCGCCGGGGTCTTTCTTCGTTATGCTTTATCTCTATCTTTCTCCTTCGTCAGGAAAAGGCAGAAACCCCCGAACGAGGCGAGATGCCCGACAAGAGGAAAGATAAAGCATAACGAGGAAAGAGAAAAAAGATTCCGGCAGTGACATCACCTCGGGTTGCGCCTTCCGCGTAATCCCGGCAAATAAAAATTCCCGCCCCAAGGGACGGGGTATTAAAATTCACTGCAACGGATTCCGTTGCAGAAGAAAAAACAAACACAGCAAGCCGCAGGGTATTAAGCCCGAAGATAAATAAAAAGCCTGCCTTTTGCTTCCTTGTTGTTCAAAAAATCATTTTGAGCATTTTCCCTAAAATAAACCTCCTGCTACTATGAAAAACCAGTCCCTCGCCCACCTCGCCCAGTCCCTCGCCCTCATTGTGACGCTCGCCCTCGGCCTCTTCGCCACCGCCTCCGTCGCTTCCCCTGCCCTCGTCGCCGCGGCTGACACCGCGGCGCGCCCCGTCTGGGCCGATCCCACGCGCCAGCACGAAGGGCTGGAGCCAGCCTCCGCGCAAATGACGCTCTTCGCCGACGCCGCCACCGCGCGCACCCTCGACCGCGCGCGCTCGCCCTTCTACCGCACGCTCAACGGCGAGTGGAAATTCCACTGGGTCTCGCACCCCGGCGACGCCGCGCGCCCGCGCGAATTCTGGCGCGCCGACTTCGACGACCGCGCCTGGAAAACCATCCCCGTGCCCTCCTGCGTCGAACTCGAAGGCCACGGCATCCCCATCTACACCAACACCGTTTACCCGTGGCGCGACGTGAAGCCGCCCGAAATCACCGGCGACTACAACCCCGTCTCCAGCTACCGGCGCACCTTCACCGTGCCCGCCGAATGGCGGCGCGACGGACGCGAAGTGTTTCTCACCTTCGAGGGCGTCAGCTCCTTCTTCACCGTCTGGCTCAACGGCCACAAACTCGGCTTCAACAAAGACAGCCGCACCCCCGCGACCTTCCGCCTCACCCCGCACCTGCGCGCCGACGGCGCCGAAAACCACCTCGCCGTCGAAGTCTTCCGCTGGAACGACGGCTCCTATCTGGAAGACCAGGACTTCTGGCGCCTCAGCGGCATCTTCCGCGACGTATGGCTGTGGAGCGCGCCCGGCGTGCACCTGCGCGACTTCAAAATCACCACCACCGTGAACAGAAACGCGGGCATTCCTGCCCGCGACATCGCGAACAAGAACGTCCGCGCCCCTGTGTCCACCGCCGACGCCACCCTCGCGCTCACCGGCGAATTGAAAAACTTCACCGCCGCCCCCGCCGCCGCCTCCCTCTCCGCCATCCTCCTCGCCCCCGACGGACGCGAACTCGCGCACCTCACCCCCGCCACTCCCGCCTCCACCAACAACACCGCCAACCCCGCCGCCCACGCCACCGTCCCCTCCGGCGGCACCGCGCCGGTCGCGCTCACCGCCAACATCGCCGCGCCCGCGCTCTGGTCCGCCGAAACCCCCGCCCTGCACACCCTGCTCCTCACCGTCCACGACGCGCAAGGCCGCGCCCTCGAAGTCATCCCCTGGCGCGTCGGCTTCCGCACCACCGAAACCCGCGACGGCCAGTTTCTGGTCAACGGCCAGCCCGTCCTCTTCCGAGGCGCCAACCGCCACGAATGGGACCCCGACCGCGGCTACTCCCTCACCCGCGAAGGCATGATCGCGGACATCCGCCTCATGAAACAAAACAACCTCAACGCCGTCCGCACCTGCCACTACCCCAACACCCCCGAATGGTATGCCCTCTGCGACGAATACGGCCTCTACGTCATCGACGAAGCCAACATCGAATCCCACGCCCAGATGCAGGAAACCTACGCGGGCCGCCAAACCGCCCTCGCCGACCAACCCGAATGGCGCGAAGCCCACCTCGACCGCGTCCGCCGCATGTATGAACGCGACAAAAACCACGCCTGCGTCGTCGGCTGGTCGCTCGGCAACGAATCCGCCCACGGCGAAGCCTTCATCGCCGCCTACCACTGGCTCAAACAACACGACACCCGCCCCGTCCAATACGAAGCCGACCACGCCGGCGAGCATACCGATGTCATCTGCCCCATGTATCCGACGCCCGACACGGTGCTCAACTACGCCGCGCTCCCCCGCTCGAAACCCTTCATCATGTGCGAATACGCCCACGCCATGGGCAACAGCACCGGCGACATCTGGGCCTACTGGCGCCCCATCTACGCCGGCGCCTCGCACCTCCAAGGCGGCTTCATCTGGGACTGGGTGGACCAAGGCCTCCGCGCCCCCGTCCCCGCCAGCCGCCAAGTCGAATACGTTGACAACCCCAAATCCCTCCCCTTCGACCCCGCGCTCGGCACCTTCTTCGCCTACGGCGGCAGCTTCGGCGCCCCCGGACGCTTCCCCCACGACGGCAACTTCTGCGCCAACGGCCTCATCAACGCCGACCGCACCCCCCACCCCGGCCTCGCCGAAGTGAAAAAAGCTTACCAACC
>JAIRTK010000500.1 GCA_031254955.1 Opitutaceae bacterium | reverse complement strand
TCCTCGCCTTCCAAGCAAATGGGCTTCCAGCAAGCTCCATGAAGGATCATCCGCGCTCATGCTTTCGCAAACTTCCCGCCGCATCACACAGCGTCCCTGAGCGCGCACTAGTTTCCCGTCATGCGCCTCACCGACGCGATCACACACTCCTGACAACGCCATCCACCAAAACGCCGGAACGCGACAAAGCCAGCGCCCCGATCCACGATCAGGCGAAGGCTGGTGTGGAAACGGAGGGTTGCGGCGCGGCGCGCCGTCCACGGGCGGATCGCCCGTGCCACTCAATCCCACGGGCGAGGGACGCCCGGGGCATGCGGCCTGCGTTGGCATCGCGTTAACTTTGGTTCGCAAAGGAAAACGAGCATGGGCAGGAATGCTTGTGCTCCTTTTCGAACCGGGGGGGCTTCCGTGCGGGGGCGCGGGGCGCGAGGGGCGCGGGAGGCGCGGGAGCGGAGGGGCAGAAAAAAACGGCCTTGTTATCTGTATTCGAGCCAGGCGGTGGCGGTGGTGTCGGTGTCGGGCACGAGGCGGAGCCAGCGGGCTTGGAACGCGGGCGGGAAGGTGTGTTCGAGGGGGGCGCCGGGGCGGACGGTGAGGCGCGTATAAACCAGCCAGTCTCCGTCGCCGGTGGGATCGACCTCCACGTTGAATGTCACGGCGGTCGTCGCGCGGTGCGACAGGCGCAGGGCGCGGCGGTCATAGAAGCCGATCAGGTAGGGGTCGGAGGGCTGGCCGGCGCGCACGGTTGCGTTTACCCAAGGGCCGCCGCGGCCTGTCGGTTTGCCGAGTTTCCACAGGTCGTCAATGACGCCCGCCCAGACCGCGGCTTTCCGGTCCGCCGAGACAAAGACATGGGGGTTGCCTTTCGACTCACCGGGGTTGATGCCGGTGATGACCAGCAGGCCGCGATAGGAGGCGTAGTCGTTGATGCGCAGGTTGTGCGAGGCCACGGGGCGGATTTTGGCGTAGCCGTCGGCGTTTTCCGCCGGCAATTCATAAAAGGTGCCGTGGCAGTTGAACAAATCCCGTTCCGTGGCCACCTCGCGGCAGACGCGCAGGGAGCCGTCGAGCGTGGGCGCGGTGAAGCGCGCGTCCCCCAGCGGCAGGCGCCATCGTCTGCCGGCGTCGTCCACAATCAGCACGGAGCCTTCGTCCACCGCGACCACTTGGCGGGGGATGGCGAATTTTTCCCGGATAAAGGCGGCGGTTTCGGCGTCGTTTTTGGCGGTGAGGTTCATCCGTTCGTCGATTTCGTAATAGCCGGTTTCCCCTGTTTCCGTCCGGGCCAGCAGGCCCATCGCCCGGCGGTTGTCGCCCAGGCTGTAGAGCAGCCCGCCTTGGAAGCGCGGGTCGCCGATGCCGGACAGGCCTTGGAACAGGGTGTCCGCCGACGCGGGGCGTTTTTCACGGGCCGTATAGACAAAGGAGACGCTGGCCACCGTGTCCCGGTCGGCGGTCACGCGGATCCATTCGCCCGGCCTGTCATTATTAAAATCAATAAAGGCGGACGCGCCGGGCGCCACGTTTATGGTTTCCAGTTCCGACCATTTATTATTGCCCGTCCGGTCCACCTCGAAGCGGAAGACGACCGGCTGCGTCCCGGCGTTTTTCAACCAGGCGCGGCGCTCATCCCAGCCCGCGAACAGAAACGGGTCGGAGGCCGCGCCGGCCTTGACCGGTTCTTGCAGCCAGACATGGCCGGCGGCGGTGCGTGGTCCCAGCAGGTCCGGCTGTCCGAGGGGCGTGAACCACAGGTTGGAGTTGGACTGGCCGGGGCCTTCGATGCCTCCCTTGGCTTTGCGTTTGTTGAGAAATTCCCTTTTGGCCGAGTCGTCGCAGCCGAAGACCAGCCGGTCGTTCCAGCGGGTGAAGTCTCCGATCACTTTCAGGTAAGCGGAACGCGGGCGGATGCCCGCGGCGTTTCCGGGCGTGAAGCCGGCGGGGAAGCGCCAGAACATCCCGTGCATGGTCATGAGGTAGTCGGGGTTTCCCGGCGCGCCGACATCGCGGATGCGGGGCCATTCGGTGTTCCAGCCGTGGGCGCCGTCATAGGAATGGCTTGCCTTGGGCAGGCGGTAAAACGTCCAGGCGCCCCGGTCCCGCACGCCCAGCAGGACGGATTTATAATCCCAGCCGGTGGCCCAGATGGGGTCGGTTTCCGGGCGGCGGTTGCCTTGGATTCCGCCGGGGCCGGTGACTTCCACGAATTGGTTGCGGCGGATGACCTTCCAGTCCCGTCCGTCCCATTCCGCCAGCACGCCCGATTTTATATTGAATTTTTTCAGGGCCGCCCGGCTGGCTTCTCCGTTGTTGGCATAAACCAGCACGCCTTGGCCGGAATATAATCCTTTGCCGTGGGCGCCGGGCAGCAGTTCGGCGTGCTGGGCCATCTGTCCGGGTTTGCGGAGGACGTTGCCGTCTTTGTATAAAACCGTCGGTTCCAGCGTGGCGACATCCACTTCGTAAAAGCCTTCTTCCATCGTCCCGTAGTAGATTTTGCCGGCGGGGTCGGTCAGGTGGCGGGCATTGCCGGTGTGCCTTCCGGGCATCGCTTTGTAGTCCATGACGCGCACCTGGCCGGAGCGGTCGATGGCATAGGGGCCGATAAAGAGCTGGTTGCTTTCCCGGTGGAGCATCCGGTTGGCCGGGGTGCCGCCCACGCTTTCGGGGCGGATGGTCATTTTCAGGTCCGGGGAGATTTGATATAATTTGTCCGAGGAGCCGAACGGTTCGTGCGGGCCGTAGGTGACGGCCCACAGGCTGCCGGCCCAGGGCACCACCGCCCCGGTGCCGCATTCGCCTTCGTCATTATAAAAGGCCAGATGGGGGTGGATGCCGCTGATGTTGAGGGGGGCGGCGTCCGGCTGGCTGGCCGGCGCCGGGCACGCGGCGAGCAGGGCCAGCAGCAGGGCGGATGGACGCAGGGCGGATGGCGGGCGGGGGCGGGTGGTTTTGTTATCGCTGGGGTTCATTTAGTGTATTGTTTGGTTTTATTTAGTGTTTGGGCTTTTTCTTCGTTCTCGTTCTCGTTCTCGTTATTCTTTATCTTTATCTTTATCTTTATCGTTCTTTTTCTCTTTATATCAATTTCCAATGAAAACCACTCTTTTGTAGGGGCGTCGCTTGCGACGCCCGGCTTGATAGCCGTGCGCCAGCAAAGGCCGTGTACCAGCAACGGGCTTCGCAAGCGAAGCCCCTACATGGCTCTGCTTCTATAGGGTCCTGTTCACTGGGAAAGGGTATTATTCCTCAGCCATCGACCGGAGGAGAAAGAATAAAGAGAACGAGAACGAGGGAGGGGCGGGGATTGAAGCGCGCCTTGTGTTTGGGCTTCAATCCCCCTTATGACGAAAGTTTTTTAAAGCGTTTCATCATTTCCGGCGGGCGATTTTGGGGATGTCCTCGCCGCCGGCGAGGGGGCGGAGGCGGTAGGTGTATTCGAGGGTCCAGCCGCCCAGCAGAAACTCGGTGTGCGGGAGGTAGCCCCAGGAGTTGTCGCCGCCGAGGCCGCGCTGGTGGAGGTCGAGGTTGAGGGTGATGGTGTCGCGTCCGGGGAGCTGGTAGGGGTAGAACTGGCCTTCCTTGTGGGTGGGGAAGTAGAGGTCTTCGGTGGTGTGATGGAGGGCGTTGGCGGAGAGCGGGGCGCCATCGGCGATGGCGAGCAGGCCGCGTCCGCGCGCGTCGGTGAGGGCGATCCAGCGGACGCCTTCGTGGTTGCCGGTTTCCTGCGGTTTTATGTAGGGGAAGAACTGGTCGCGGACTTTGCCTTTGTAGAGGCCGACGCGGGCGTCCTGCCGGTCCCAATAGGTTTCGTGCGGGCCTTTGCCGAGCCAGGCAAGGTGGTCGAAGCCGGGGCGGAGGGTGGTTTGCATGCCGAAGCGGGGC
>JAIRTK010000487.1 GCA_031254955.1 Opitutaceae bacterium | reverse complement strand
AGGGGGAGTATTGTTGATTTTTTGAGTTGAATCACTCTGCATCTGTTCGCCAAGTTTCTTCACATGAATCAGTTTTCATCCCTCAAGCTCTTAACACGCAGCAAACCCAAAAAACGTCATGTCCATGAAAAAATCAACAATACTCCCCCTAGCCCCTTTGGCTTGGTCGTAGGGAGGCCTCTCCGAAGCCTCCCTGCCAGGGACGGATTGCGTCGGGTGGTTCAAAATACTTCCGTCCGCATAACATCAGCCTTTATACCACTTTCCACCCATTTCACATTTTACACCAATCCTTTTAACCACGGATTGCACGGATAAAACGGATTACACGGATGTTTAATTCATTGAAAAACAAAGAGGTTAATCTGTGTCATCCGTTAAAATCCGTGCAATTCGTGGTTGGCTCGGAGGGTGTTTTTTAAGAAGGTTTTTGATTAAGAAAGGGTATTACCAGCGTCCGGCCTGGCACGCGTTATAGATTCCACCACGGCTTCGCTTTTGAGCTGCCTATCATCAATTACCAGCTTCCCGCTTGTTACGCGTATTCGCGGCGGAGGTTGCTGGGGAGGAGGCCGAGTTCTTCGCGGTATTTCGCCACGGTGCGGCGCGCGATGTTGAGGCCTTTTTCTTGCAACTTGACCACCAAGTCTTGGTCGCTGAGAGGCTTCGCCCGGTCTTCGGTCGTGATGAGTTCGTGGAGCATTTCTTTCACGCTGGTGTTGGACACGGAGGCGCCGTCTTCGGATTGGTAGCCGGGGGTGAAGAAATACTTGAATTCAAAAACTCCGTGCGGGGTCTTGATGTATTTGTTCGCGATGGCGCGGCTTACGGTGGTTTCGTGCACGCCGACGGCTTCGGCGATCCGCGTCATGGTGAGCGGTTTCAGCCGGGAGACGCCTTCTTCAAAGAAATCGCGTTGCATTTTCAGTATCTCGCGGGTGATGCGTTCGATGGTCTGCTGGCGTTGTTCGATGGAGTTGATGAGGAATTTGCCGGAGCGGATGCGTTCGCGGAGGTATTCGCGTTCGGTTTTGGTGAGCGTGCCTTTGGCGATGAGTTCGCGGTAGGTGCCGGAGATGCGGAGGCGGGGGATGTAGTCGTTGTTGAGGGTGACGAGCCATTCGTCGTCGTCTTTGGCGACGGTGACATCGGGGACGACGACGCGGTTGCTGTCTTCGGCGAAGCGGCGTCCGGGCGCGGGGTCGAGCGCGCTGATTTCGCCGATGGCGGTTTGCACGTCTTCCGTGGTGGCGCCGAGTTTGCGGGCGAGGTCGGGGATGCGGCGGCGGGCGAGCAGGTCGAAGTGTTCGCGCACGATGGCGGCGGCGAGTGTGTTTTCGCGGCCTTTGGCGGCGAGTTGGAGCAGGAGGCATTCGGCCAGCGTCTGGCAGCCGATGCCGGGGGGGTCGAGGGTTTTGAGCAGTGTGTGCGCCTGTTGGACGGCGTCGAGCGGGAGTTGGGACTGGAGGGCGATGTCGTTGGGTGTCTGGGTGAGGAAGCCGCGGTCGTCGAGGCTGCCGATGAGGTGGTTCATGGCTTCGCGTGCTTGGGGCGCGAGGTCGGCGAGGTCGGCTTGTCCGGCGAGGTGTTCTTGGAGCGAGGTTTCGCTGACGAGCGAATCGAAGAAGTGTTGGCGGCGTTCGGCGTCTTCGGTGGTGCGGGGTTGGTTGCCGCCGGCGCCGGCCATGTAGTCGCGCCAGTCTTCGTCGAGTTTGGCGAGGATTTCAAATTCTTTGGAGAAATCCATTTCTTCGCGGGGGTCGGCGGTGGCGGGGGGGGGGGGATTGTCGTCGTCGTCGTCGGGGGCGTCGGATGCGGCGGCGGCTTCCGCGGCGGCGCGGTCGATGTTGAGGTCTTCCATCGGGAGTTCCTCAAGGGCGGGGTTGTTTTGCAGTTCTTCCTGAATGACGGAGCGGAGGTCGAGCGCGGCGACTTGCAGGATTTTCAGGGACTGGCGGAGTTGTGGCGCGAGAACGAGCGACTGGGTCTGGCGCTGGCGGAGTTCTTGGGTGAAGGAGGGGCCGCTCATGAAATGTGGAGTGCGGATTGCGGGATGCGGGATGCGGGAGGCGGGAGGCGGATTGCGGGTGGTGGAGGAGTGTGGAGTGTGGAGGCGTGTGGCTTGCGGAGTGTGGAGTGCGGAATCGGGTTGGGTCGATGGTGAGTGCGCGAATGGTCGGGTGCGGGATTCTGGGTTTTCAGGCGTGGTGGTTGGGGGCGGGTGTCGGGTGTCGCGGGTGCCGGGTGTCGGTTTTTTGGATATGGGTGCCGGGTGGCGGGTGTTAGGTGTCGGGTGTTGGCGTATGGTTTTTTGGGATTGATGCCGGTCTGGCTTGCCGCCGGTCCGTGGTCATTTCACCACTGGCGCGCCGTCGGGCGGGCGGAGGGGGTGCCGGGGCGCGGCGTCGAGGAGGTTTTTGAGATAGACGCCGAGTTTTTCGTTGGTCGGGCCGTAGCCGTCGCTGTAGAGATAGAGTTCGAGGTCGGTGAGCATCTGCGCGGCGGATTGGTAGCGTTTGTCGCGGTCGCGCTGAAGCGCTTTTTGGATGATGGCTTCGAGGCGGTCGTCGATGTCGGGGCGAAGGGCGCCGAAGCGGGGGATGGGCATCGTGAGGATGTTGCGGCGTGATTCGAGGCGGTCGGCGGAGCGGAAGATGTTTCGTCCGAGGAGCACTTCGGTGAGCACGATGCCGAGCGGGAAGAGGTCGGCGCGGGCGTCGGTGACGGCGTAGCTGGCTTGTTCGGGTGAGAGATACTCGTCCTTGCCGGCGATGACTTTGCCTTCTTCGTTATACATGAGGTCGAGGGCTTTCGCGATGCCGAAGTCGGTGAGTTTCACGTCGCCTTCGTGGGCGATGAGGATGTTTTTCGGGCCGATGTCGCGGTGGACGATGTTGAGGCGGCGGCCTTCGGCGTCGCGTTTTTCGTGGGCGTAGGCGAGGCCGCGGGCGACTCGTGAAATGATGAAGGCCACGATGTCGGCAGGGACTTGCCGGCCTAGGGCATGGTGGCGTTCGAGGAAATTTTCCAGGTGCATGCCGCGCACGAGTTCCATCACCATGAAGTATTGGCCGTTGTCGGCGCCGAGGTGGTAGGTTTGGACGATGTTGGTGTGGATGAGGTCGGAGACGAGGCGGGCTTCGCCGATGAAGTTTTTCTGGAATTCGGGGATGGAGGAGTATTCCGCGCGAATGATTTTAAGGGCGACGGCTTTGCGGAAGTTGCCGGCGCCGCACTGCATCGCCTCGAAGACGACCCCCATGCCGCCCTCGGCGATTTTGCGGACGAGTTCGTAGCGAAGCGTGTTGGAGATGTGTTTGAGAGTGGCCACGAGGGAGGGATGAGATTGAGACTGGCAGTATAGGCAAGTATCGGGCCGCTAATCTAGCCTGAAAGATGCATTTGGGAATCTTGCCATTTTAAATGAATTTTACGACATGCGGTCCGAAGCGGGGGGCGGAGGGCGGATTCATGGGCGCGGGGAGAAACGTTTGGTGGGGGGAGGGAGGGGCTTGGGTGAGCCGAGGGGGAATTGCGGAGGGATGCGCGAAGGGACGCGGGACGCGGGTGAGTCGCGGAGGAGCCGTAGAGGGACGCGTGGTGAGTCGCGGAGGGACGCGTGGCGTTTAGGGCCTATCCTGATTAAAATCTGGCGATGTTGAAGAGTTGAGAGGATGGATGATTTAACCACGGAGGACACGGCGGACGCGGCGGATGCGGAGCCATGAAGAACTCACGCAGAGGCGCAAAGGCGCGGAGAGGATGAAGGATGAAGAATGAGGGGAC
>JAIRTK010000398.1 GCA_031254955.1 Opitutaceae bacterium | reverse complement strand
AAAGAGAAAGATAAAGATAAAGAGGAAAGAAGAACGAGAACGAGAACGAGAACGAGAACGAGTGGGATGGGGGGGAGAGAGAGAATGGGTGGGGGCTAGAAGGCGCCTTTGAGGCTGACGCTGCAGATGGCGCCGCTGACGAAATATTCGGTCATGCGGCCGCGGGTGTTGGAGTAGTAAACTTGGGGGGCGTTGAAGAGGTTGCGGATGCTGAAGACGATGTCGAGGTCGCGACCGAGGTTGAAGCCGCCGGAGAGGTCGAAGATGATGCGGGATTTGAGGTAGCGGTGGTCGGTGAGGAGCCAGTTGCGGCCGGGGATGGGGCGGGTGACGGCTTTGAGTTGGTCGTCCTGCCAGGAGGCGCGGAGTTGGATGTTGAAGCGTTTGTAGCGGTATTTCACGCCGCCGTTGGCGGAGCGTTCGATGACGCCGATGAGTTCTTCGTCTTCGTGGGCGTTTTGCATGTCGGACCAGGTGTAGGAGCCGAAGACGCCGAGGCCTTTGAGGGGGCCGGGGAGGAAGGTGAGTTGCTGGTTGTATTCGAGGGTGACGCCGTAAACGGTGCGCGTGCCGTCCACGTTGATGGTGGAGCGGTAGTTGATGGGGACGTAAATGACGGTGATGTCGGTGCCTTCGTCGCCGCTTTCGTCGGGGTCGTCGCCGGTGTCGCCGCCGGGGTCGATGGGGGCGTCGGTGTTGATGTCGAGGGCGTCGCGGAGGGGGAAGCCGAGTTGTCTTTCGGCTTGTTCCTGGGTGATTTGCATGCCGTTGATTTGTTTGCCGCGGATGTCGAGGCGGTAAACGGAGAGGCCGAGGATGCCGGCTGGGTTGAGGTAGTATTGGAGGCCGGCGTAGTATTTGGTGGTGCGTTCGGGTTTGAGGATGGGGTTGGGGACCCAGATGTCGGAGGAGTAGGTTTCGTTGTAGAATTGGATGACGCCGGCGATGTTGTTGTAGTTGGGGCGGAGGATGGACTGGGAGGCGGAGAGTTGGAAGCGGAGGTCTTTGGTGATGTCGTATTTGAGGCCGCCGGAGAGGAAGAGGTTGTCGTAGGAGCGTTTGCGGGAGAAGCGTTGGCCGTTGTAGTATTTGTAGTCGATGCCGGGGATGGAGGCGCTGCCGTCGAACATGCCGGTGGCGATTTGCTCGGGGGTGGCGAGGGATTTGGCGAGTTCGATGTCTTCGTTGGGGCGCATTTTGGTGACTTGGGCTTCGGTGTGGGTGCCTTCGTAGCGGAGGCCGGCGTTGAATTGCCAGCGGCCGTGGCGGGTGGTGGCTTCGAGGTAGGCGGCGTCCACGCGTTCGGTGGCGTAGCGGGGTTTGAGGAGGTTGTAGCCGTGGCTGCGGATGGCGTCGTATTGGAACCATGTGGGGTTTTCGCGGTAGAGGCGGGCCATTTCGTAGTGGTTGTCGGCGCGCCAGCCTTGGTCGCGGATGTTGCCGAAATCGAAGTCGAAGGTGTAATTTTGGGTCCAGGGGATGGTGTTTTCTATCTGGCGTCCTGTGGGGCCGAGGTAGTTGTAGCGGTCGTAGCGTCCGTCGTAGGAGAATTTGTTGCGGCGGAGGCCGCCGCCGGTTTTGAAGGTGACGGGGTGGCCGAGGACGCGGCGCGCGTAGGTGATGTCGAGGTTGCCGGAGTATTGGGTGTTTTGGGTGGTTTCGGGGGTGGCGCGGAGGACGGAGTCGTAGGTGCCGGCGCGGTTCCAGTTTTGGGGGAGGGACCAGTCCATGCCGTCGGTTTGGGTGAGGGTCCAGGAGGGGGAGCTTTCGCTGGAGCGGGTGGCGGTCCAGCCGATGCCGTTGAGGCGGTTGCCGGTGTTGCGGAAGTAGCCTTCGTCGTCTTCGGAGAGTTGGTTGCGGGCTTTGGTGTAGGCGGCGCGGAGTTCGATGTTGAGGGGGCCTTGTTTGTAGGTGAGGCGGGGGGAGAGGAGTTGGTTGATGGATTTGGTTTGGCGGCGGGAGTAGTCGGTGTAGAGGCGGGTTTCGTTGCTGGTGGTGGAGGTGGGGCGGACGGTCCAGGTGGTGAGGTTGGAGCCGCGTTGGAGGCCGGCGGAGGGGCCGGTGTAGCCGCCGGAGGCGCTGGAGTAGTTTTCGGCGGTGAGGCGGGTGTAGAGGTTGAAGAATTCGCCTTCGCTTTTGTTCCAGTTGCCGCGCAGGGAGAAGATGAGGGCGGGGGTGATTTTGAAGTCGAGGCTGAGGTTGGCGGCGGTGCGTTTGTAGTATTTGGGGCCGGGGCGCCATTGGATGCTGTTGATGGTGGGGCTGCCGGGGAGGATGGCGCCGGCTTCGGGGCCGCCGACGTAGTAGGCGTAGACGACTTGGGTGTAGTGCTGGAGGGTGTAGCCGGTGTAGCGGCTGGCGCTGGCTTCGATGCCGAGGCGGCGGTCGAAGAAGACGCCGCCGTAGTTGAGCATGCCGCCGGGGAAGACGCGGCGGTGGAGGCGGTCGTCGGGCATGTAGTCGCGGCCGAGGTCGAGGGCGTCGCTGGAGGCGTCGAGGCCGAATTGGTAGCGGAGGGTGTTTTTGCGGATGTTGAAGGAGTATTTGCTTTTCATGTTGATGAGGCCGGCGGCGGCGCCGGCGTCCATGCTGGCGGTGAGGGTCTGGTTAAATTCGATGGATTCGATGCCGGTGATGGAGACGGCGGCGATGTCGAGGGCGCGGGTGGCGGTGGCGCCGGCGGTGGAGGCGCCGCTGGAGGCGTTGGCGGAGGCGAGGTTGATGCCGTCGGTGGAGAAGCCGGTGTATTTGGGGTCGAGGCCGCCGATGCGGATGCCGGTGGCCTCGACTTCGGTGTAGTCGAGGGCGAGGCCGGGCATGTATTTCATGAATTCGCCGATGTTGCCTTGGGTGAGTTCGCCGAAGTTGTCGGTGGCGATGACGGTTTTGGCGTTGATGGCGGCGCGTTGTTCCATGATGGCTTTGGCTTGGCCGATGCGTTCTTCGGAGACGGTGATGCCTTCGAGCATGATGATTTCCTCTTGGCCGGCGGGGAGGGCGCCGGGGGTGGCGAGGGCGCCGAGGGGCTGGAGTTCGAAGTCGAGGGTGTTGGGGGCGCCGGGGGCGGCGTCGAGGGTGAGGGTGGAGGGTTGGACGCCGGCGTAGCTGGCGGTGAGGGTGACGGGGCCGGCGGGAACGTCGATGCGGTAGGTGCCGCCGTCTTCGGTGTAAACGAAGTGGTTGGTGCCGGCGACGCGGACTTCGGCGCTGCGCACGTAGTAGCCGGAGACGGTGTTGAGGACGCGGCCTGTGATGGTGACGGTCCGCGTGGGCGCCGGGGCGGGCGTGGCGGCGGGCGCGGCGGGTGGCGTGGTGGGGGCGGCGGGTGCGGATGGGGTGGCTGGTGCGGCGGTGGGTGTGTCGGGCGTATCGGGCGCGGCGGGTGCGGCGAATGAGGTGCAGGCGATGAAGAGGGCGGGGAGGGCGGCGAGGTGGGCGAGGTGGGTTTTGAGTTTCATGGCAGGGGAGAGGTTAAGGATGGGGGAGCGGGGCGGGGCGGGGTTTACCAGGTGACGCCGAGCAGGAGGGCGAGGGTGTCGCGGGTGCGTTTGGAGCCGGTTTCGCGTTCCAGATCGAGGCCGGCTTGGACGCGGCGGGGGAGGAGCACGCGCAGGGAGAGGCCGATGGCGGCGGTGTCTTTGTAGTAGTCGTCGCGGGAGAGCGTGAAGGAGCAGCCGGTGCCGCGGTAGGTGGCGGAGAGGGTCTCGCGGGGGGAGCGGGCGGCGTGTTTGCCGGCGAGCGAGAGGGAGAGGGCGGCGTCGCGGCCAAGGAGTTTGAAGCGTTGGCCGGCTTGCACGCCGCCGGTGACTTGGATGAGGGTGTCGGTGAAGTTTTCCACTTCCATTGAGTTGCTGTTGTGTTCGGTGTTGCTGCGTTCGGTGAAGCCGGTGAGGTCGATTTGCGTGTAGCGCAGGCCGGCGAAGGGTTTGAGGTAGCCGTTTTTCCAGGGTTCGAGGAGGGCGCCGATTTCGCCGCCGCCGGTGAAGCCGGCGTTGCGCCAGCGTCCGTGGGTGACGAGGGGGGCGCTGCGCCAGGTGGAGGATTCGCGGCGCCAGGAGTCGGTGTGGGCGGTGACGCGGGCGAGGTGCAGGCCGGCGTAGAACCAGTCGAAGCGTTGGGCGGCGTGGAGGCCGAGGACGCGTTGTTTGGATTGCAGGCTGGTGTTGTTGGTGGTGGTGAGGTTGCTTTCGGTCATGCCGGCGTAGAGGCCGAGTTGGGTGTTTTGTCCGTGGGTGCTGGCAATGCCGGCGAGGAGGCCGGAGAGGCGTCCGTCCCAGCCGGGGTGGAAGGCGGTGTCGGCGTCGTGGGTGAAGTCGCTGGCAAAATAGCGCGACCACGCGGCATGGTTCCAGTTGCGGGCGCCTTCGGGGCGGGCGACGGGTTGGAGGAGGTTTTCGTGGAGGCGCGCGGAGACGGTGTCCAGGGCGGCGTCGATGGAGGCGAGGGTCATGGCGATGTCCATCAGGGGGTTGGCGCCTTGGTTCACGACGATGTAGTCCACGCGTCCGGCGCCGGTATCGACGCGGCGTTCGAGGGTCATGCCGTCGGGGACGAGGTGGGCGGCGGCGGCGGGAATGTCGCCGGAGAGGTAATCGAGGCGGGAGACGCCGGAGCCGGCGAAGGCGATTTTCGAGTCGGCGTCGAGGGTGAGGAGGCCGCCGACTTTCAGGTAGGTGTTGGGCAGGAAGACGAGGGCGCTGCCGTCGGTGAGGGCGATGTTGCCGGCGTCGATGCGGTAGGCGATGGGCGGGTTTGTGCCGTTGATGCTGATGTGGGTGATGCCTTCGCGTCCGAGCACGAGGGCGGAGTGGTCGCTGACGGTGACGGTGACGGCGGGGCCGCCGAGCACGGTGGAGAGGGTGCCGCTGGCGATGGCGGCGAGGCGCGAGGTGGCGGTGACGACGAGGTGGGCGATGTCGTTGTTGTTGGCGGCGCCGACGTTGATGAGGGAGCCGTTGCGCCAGTTGAAGGTGATGTCGCTGTCCACGACTTCGACGCGTCCGCCGCCGACGAGGGACATGGGGTAGGTGGCGCCGCGAACGCCTTGGATGGCGAGCGTGCCGTCGGGGGTGATGGCGATGTTGTTTCCGCCGAGGGCGCCGGCGGTGGTGGCGACGACTTTGCCTTCATAGATGACAACGCCGCCGGTGTAGGCGATGTTGTTCCAGGTGCCGGTGATGGTGCCGCCGAGCCAGTTGTTGGCGCCGGTGAGGGTGAGGGTGCCGGCGCCGCTTTTTGAGATGGCGCCGGTGGAGGCGCCGGCGGGGATGGCTTGGTCGCCGTAAATGCGGCCGGAAATGGTGGTGTCGCCTTCGGTGCGGATGTGGAGCGCCGCCGTCGGGCCGAAGTAGATGTCGCCAGTGATGTCCAGCCCGGAGGCGGAGGCGGCGACGGCAAGATAGGTGTTGAGCAGCGTGTTGCTGCCGATGCGGAGCAGCGCGCCGCCGGCATGGGTGACGATGCCGGGCAGCAGGTGGTTCGTGGCGCCGGAGGTGGTGGCGGCGATGACGGAGAGGTTGTTGTCGCCGAGGGCGCGGTTGTCGGTGACGACGAGGTTGCCTTCCGTGAAGAGGATGCCGCCTTTGAAGGTATTGGCGGCGGTGTTGGAGAGCGTGAGCGTGCCGGCGCCGGTCTTGACGAGCCGCCCGCCGGGCGCGACGCCGGAGCCGGCAAGCTGGTAGGTCGTCGGCATCAAGGCGCCGCCGTCGGCGGTGATCG
Source organism: Opitutaceae bacterium (assembly GCA_031254955.1). Classification (GTDB taxonomy): domain Bacteria; phylum Verrucomicrobiota; class Verrucomicrobiia; order Opitutales; family Opitutaceae; genus Termitidicoccus. The sequence continues at coordinate 11,715 of JAIRTK010000398.1, read as the reverse complement.
CGCCGCCGGTGAAAGTGTAGTCGCCGGCGCCGGAGACGACGACATCGGAGGCGGTGACACCGCCGCTGGCGATAGCGACGACGCGGGAGGCGACGACATCGCCGGTGCTGTCGAAGAGGACGGAATCGCCGGCAAGGAAGGCCACCGAGGGTTCGCCCAAGCCCGGAATCGGGCCGGTCCACTGGGCCTCGGTGGCGTTCAGTTTGCTCAAATAGTAGTCGGAGGTTTTCCACGACGAGCCGCTCCACTCGGCGCCGAAGGAGCCGGTCCAGGCGAGGCGGCGGTTGTCGTCGCGCTGGGCGGAGACCTCGGGCGCGAAGGCGGCGGTGAGGGTCAGGAGGGCCAGAAGACCGGGCAGGCAGGCGCGCGTGGCGCGGCGGTATTGCGGGTGACGGGCGGGGCGGTTATGGGAGGGGATAGGATTATGCATGACGGGGAAAAAGGGGAGGCGTCCGGCGGGGGAAATGGCGGGGATGGAGTGGTGGGAGTGATTTGAGGCAATTTTGAGGCAGGGTCAGCGGAACCTTCCCGGAAGGCCGCCAACGCCCGGACGCTAGGCTCATGATAATAAGAGGGCGCCCATTTTCAATAATATTATTGTGAATAATTATTGAAATAATCAGGCCGTTCGCGGCCCCGGTGGGTGATGGCTTCAAGACGACCTCCTTCCATTCGGGCGCGCATTCGCGGGCGGGGGCGGACGGGCTGGCCGTGGAATAAAATCCAGGAAACCCGGGCACCGAACGCCCCCAAATTCCCGAGCCTTGAAGCCGCAAAAACGAGACACAACGGGATGGGCGTGTTCCGTTCATGGACGGGCCGTCCGTGCTTCTGGCGTGCAGGCGGTTTTTTGCAGGAGTTGTATTCCCGTGCGGAATACTCGCGGGACGCAGCGACATCACAAACGATGTCCGGCACAACCAAGCCTTGCCAAAAAATGCCGCAATCAGGCAATCGTCAACCGATTGTAAATATCAGGGGGGGGGTATCAGAGTTCCGGTTGTTTTATTAAGATGCCGCGAAAAAATCATGCCCGTCCGCGAATAAACGCCAGCGGAAACGCAGGCGGACACAAGACCCCGGCGGACACGCCGCTCCCGGGCCGCCGCAACCACCAAAGGCGGACAGCGCAAGCCCAAGCACGGAGGCAGGGCGCGGAAGTTCGTGGGAGTTTTCATAAGAGACGGATTAGGGGAGGCGTGGGCGCCGGGGAGAAAGGTGTGAGGGGCTGCTTGTCAGTTTTGGGCGTTGGCGACTTGTTGGTGATTGGGATGAGGAGAAAAATCAGGAAGTCAATATCTTTATTAAAAATAATTATGCAAATGAAGGGCGATTGCTTTCCCCATCGAAAAAGAGAATGCCTCGGGACTTGCTCCGAGGAGAAATCTCCCCCGCTGATTTCAGAGGCCCCGGAGTTTGCGCCGGGGAGTTTTACTCATTGAGGCTATACGCCGCTGGTCACTGAGGTTACGCGCTGCCGTCGTAGCGCAGGTTGACAGGCTTCTCGCTTCGCTCGGCCCCCAACCTGCTGACAGACCGCAGGCCCGCCCTGAAGCAGACTGGATTTCGAGCGAAGCGACAGTCCGCCAGTCTGCGTTACGACAGAGGCGGCGCATAACCTCGGTTATTCTGTCGCATGGGAAACGATCATTGGGCGCGGGAGCGCCGGTAGGGAGGCCTCTCCGAGGCCTCCGCGAGAACACTCCGATTCCCCCATGAAAATTCAAACCGCCAGCCCCGTCCGACGGAGGTCTCGGAGAGACCTCCCTACCGGGGACGGATTGCGTTGGGTGGTTCAAAATATCTCCGTCCGCGTAACATCAGTTATTAACAACCATAGGCTTAATCCATCCCGCAATCCTTGCCTTGACCGGCATCTCGACCCGGCGGCCTGGTGGCCCGGTGGCCCGGCGACCCGGCGGCCTGCCGGCCTGCTCTTTCGCAAACGCAACATGCGCGCCGCAACATGCACGCCGCAACATGCGCGCAACATGCGCGCGTGCGCGAGTCCCTCCCTCCCCGCCGGGCTGGAAATAGGCCGCAAAACGCAACCTCCGGTGAAACCGCCGGTGAATAATCTGGGAATATTTTCCCGCAACGCCGCCTTGCTTTCGCGCGGCAACACTTTTCTCTCAACCGCTTCACCGCATGGCTGACGACGACGGCAAAACCTCACGCACCTCATCCCGGCGCCCCCGTTTCGACGGGGCCAACGGCGGCGATTCCGCGCACGCGGCGGCGGCGGCCACGCCCTTGATCGGACGCTCCGCGCCGCACAGCATCGAGGCCGAGGAATACCTGCTCTCGTGCTGCCTCATCGACGGCAACGACACCGTCGCCCGCTGCCTTGAAGGCAAAATCGCGCCCTCCGCCTTCTATGGCCCGGCCAACCGCGTCATTTTCGAGCAACTCGTCGAGATGTATAACAAAGGCGCGGCCATCGACCTCGCCGTCCTGGCCGAGGAACTGAAAACCACGCGCCAGCTCGACGAAATCGGCGGCTACGCCTACCTCACGCAAATCAGCGGACGCATCCCGACCACCGCCCAAGCGCCCTATTTCATCGAGAAAATCCGCGAATTTTTTCTTTTGCGCGAGATCATCAAAGTCGCCACCGGCGCGGTCGAAAAATGCTACGACTACAGCGGCGGCCTGGAAGAGTTCATCGACAAAATCGAGCAGGAACTCTTTGCCGTCACCCAAGACCGCATTTCCGATGCCGCCAAGCCCATGAAAGGCCCGGTCAACGAAGCCATGGGCGTCATCACCAAGATGCTCACCAAAAAAGGCGAGCTTACCGGCATCAGCTCAGGCTACAAGGACCTCGACAACCTCACCTACGGCTTCCAGCGCCAGGAAATGATCATCCTCGCGGCGCGCCCCTCGATGGGCAAAACCTCCCTCGCGCTCAACTTCGCCGAGGCCGCCGCGATGCCGAAGACCGGCCGCGGCGTCACCACGCTGGTCTTCTCGCTCGAAATGAGCGCGGCGCAACTCGCGCTCCGCATGCTCTGCTCCCGCGCGCGGGTAAACATGAAACGCCTGCGCGACGGCCTGCTGTCCAAAAACGGCCAGGAACAACAGGAACTGCTCCAAGCGGCGGACGACTTCAGCAAATCGCCGCTCTACATCGACGACTCCAGCCACATGACCATCATGGAACTCCGCGCCAAGGCCCGCCGCCTGCACGCGCGCAGCCCGCTGGGCTTTGTGATAGTGGACTACCTCCAACTCCTCAGCCCGACCGACCCGAAAATCCCGCGCGAACAGCAAGTGTCCGAAATTTCGCGCGGGCTAAAAGCACTCGCAAAGGAACTCGACGTGCCCGTGCTTGTATTAAGTCAGTTAAACCGTGCCGCCGAAAAAGAAAACCGCACACCCAAACTCTCCGACCTCCGCGAATCCGGCTCCATCGAGCAGGACGCCGACGTGGTCCTCATGCTCGCGCGCCCGAAAGACGCCGACGAGAAATTCCAAGTCGCCGCCGACTCCGCCGAGTTAATAGTTGCCAAGCAACGAAACGGCCCGGTAGGAGAACTGAAACTCACCTTCCTTCGAGACATCACCCGCTTTGAAAACTACACCCAGTAGCCCAACGGCCCGGGCCATCCGTTTCTTACTCAATGCCCTCCTCGCCACTTGGATTGGCGCGCAAGCCCTTGCCCAGATGGGCGGCGTTCCCGGCCCCGGCCCCCGGCCCTACCAACCCTACAAAGTCGGCACCGTCACCGTGCGCTTCGTGGGCACCGCCAACGTCAACGAACAAATCGTCCGCGCCAACATGCAGGTAAAACCCGGCGGCGAACTCGACGACACGATGATCGACCGCGACATCCGCTCACTCTACCGCACGGGCCTGTTCGAGTTCATCGAAGTAAAACGCGAAGTGCTGCCGAACCGCGTCGTCAACCTCGTCATCGAAGTCACGCCGAAATACCGCGTGCAAGAAGTCGTCTTCTCCGGCAACGAAAAAATCAAGTCCGGCACCCTCGAAAAAGAGACCAAAACCCGCCAGAACCAAGCACTCGACGAACGCCAAGTGAAAGAAGACGCCGAAAAAATCCGCGAATACTACCAGAAAAAAGGCTACAACCGCGTTTACATCAGCTACGAAATCGAACGCGACCGCGCCACCGGCTACGGCACCGTGTATTTCAAAATCCGCGAAGGCAACAAAGTCAAAATCTCCGAAATCAACTTCGTCGGCAACCACAGCGTCAAAGCCAAGAAACTGCGCGGCGTCATGGAAACCCGCCGCCGCTGGATGTTCTCCTGGCTGACCGGCTCGGGCCGCTTCAAAGACGAACTCTTCGAAGACGACCTCAACAAACTCCGCGACTACTACCGCGAAGAAGGCTTCCTCGACATCGAAATCCCCGCCGACAAAGTCACCTACGAATACCCGACCGACAACAAACTCCTCCTCACCATCCAAGTGGACGAAGGCCGCCAGTATCGCATCGGCCAAATCACCTTCACCGGCAACAAACTCTACCCCACCCCGCTGCTCATGCTCATCATCTCGCAGCACTCCGGCATGGTGTTCCGCCCCTCCAAACTCGACGAAGACGTCTCCACCATGGAAGACTTTTACGGCAAAGACGGCTACCTCGACGCCCGCGTGCGCCCCATCCGCAAACCCAACATCGCCACCGGCAACATCGACATCGAATACGAAGTCGCCGAAAGCGACCAGTATTACGTCGAATCCATCCAAGTCGAAGGCAACACCAAGACCAAAAGCATCGTCATCATCCGCGAACTCACGCTCGGCCCCGGCGAAGTCTTCGACATGGTCAGCATGAAACGCAGCAAAATGCGCCTCGACAACACCCGCTTCTTCGAAGACACCAACCTCACCCCCGAATCGACCAACATCCCCGGACGCCGCAACCTCAAGATCACCGTCACCGAAGGCCGCACCGGCAACCTCCAGTTCGGCGCCGGCTTCAGCTCCCTCGAAAAAGCCGTCGTCTTCGCCGAACTCACCCAGTCCAACTTCGACCTCTTCAACCGCAAATCCTTCTTCCAAGGCGGCGGCCAGAAATTCCGCATCCGCCTCCAAGTCGGCTCCAACTCCAGCGAAGCCATCCTCTCCTTTGAAGAACCCTGGTTCCTGCAAAAAGAACTCGCCCTCGGCTTCTCCGTTTACCGCACCAGCTCCAACTACGACAACTCCTACTACGACGAAGTCCGCACCGGCGGCCAAGTTTACCTCCGCAAACGCCTCTTCGAACTCTTCGAAGGCACCCTCTCCTACACCTACGAAAACGTCAAATACGAGGACATCGAATCCGCCTACATCGGCTACTTTCAAAACGCCGACGGCACACTCCGCGACCGCTACAAAACCTCCACCATCTCCTTCCAACTCCTCCGCGACACCCGCGACCGCATCATCAACACCACCGACGGAGGCCGCATCGAACTGAACTACTCCCACACCGGCGGCCCCCTCGGCGGCAGCGAAGACTACTACCGCGTCGAATTTCGCGGCTCCCAATTCTTCCCCATCTTCCGCGCCCAAGCCCAGACCATCGCCATCATCGCCCGCGCCGGCGTCATCGAAAGCTACGGACGCACCCGCGACAAAGCCCTTCCCGGCTACCGGGACGGCGGCGTCCCCTACAGCGAAAAATACACCCTCGGCGGCCCCTACACCCTGCGCGGCTTTGAAAACCGCGACGTCGGCCCGAAAGACTCCTACGGCAACATCATGGGCGGAAACACCTACGGCATGCTCAGCCTTGAGTATTCGTTCGACATCGTCAGCCCCGTGCGCTTCGCCTTCTTCTACGACGCCGGCTTCGTCAACGAACGCTCCTACGACTTCACCCCCGCCGCCTACAACGACAACTTCGGCTTCGGCCTCCGCCTCTTCGTGGCCGGCGCGCCCCTCAGCCTCGACTTCGGCATCCCCCTCACCCGCGACAAATTCAACAGCAAGGGCAACCAATTTAACTTTTCTTTTGGCACCCGATTCTGATTTACTCCGTCTTTTCCCATCCTAAAACCAGCAGACTTTCACGCCTCCTGAAACAACCATGAACATCTCCATCAAAACCCTCATCGCAATCGCCGCCATCGGGACAACCGCGCTCCTGGCCCCGGCCCAAACGCTGAAAGTCGGCACCATCGACATCAACAAAGCCCTCGACGGCTATTGGAAAACCCAAGAAGAACGCGCCGTCATCGAACAATACCAGCAACGCGCCCGCGAAGGCACCGAGAAAATCGTCAACGAAGGCCGCGAACTCGCCAAGGAATTTGAAGAAGCCAAGACCCGCTCCGAAAGCGCCATCGCCAGCGAACAAGCCCGCAAAGACGCCGCCATCGCCGCCCAAGCCATGCTCCAACGACTCCAAGAAAAAGAGCAAGAGCGCCAGCAATACATCGCCAACGCAAACCAGACCATCCAGAACCAGCTCGAAAGCTCCCGCCGGAGCCTCCTTGAAAAAATCACCGAAATCGCCTCGGGCATAGCCAAAAAGAAAAGCATCACCCTGCTCCTTGAAAAATCCAACGGCGCCGTGATCACAGTCGTCTATTCCGACCCCGGCTTCGACATCACCGACGAGGTCATCACCGACCTGAACAAAGACCGCCCCGCGACCGCCGCGACCGGCACCGCCACCGGCACCGCCGCCACCGGCACCTCCCCGGCAATAAAATTCTGACCCCCCCGCGCGGTTTGAAACGAGAAAAGGCATGACGCGGAGCTACCGCCCCGACAATAAAATCCCGTCCTCCCCCGCGCGGTGAAGAGTAGCGAGTAGAGAATGAGTGGCTGGTAGAGAGAAAGTAACGGGAAAAGAGTAAGCAACAAGTAGCGAGGCACCTGCCCTCCCCCTCCAAACATCAAACCTCCGGCCCGCCCGCCCGGAGGTTTTTTACTGATGCCACTGAGACTAACGCGAGACCCTGCGGCCCGAGTGACACCCTTTGCGAATGAAAATCCCCCTCCAGGTAGGGCGAGGCGTCCCGCCGAGCCGTGGGAAGCGCTCGCAGCTCGGCGGGACGCCTCGCCCTACCTTTAACGGCTTCCATAGTGTGATTTTCATTAGGAAAGGGTATGATACCCATTCCCAATGAAAATCACACTTTTGTAGGGGCGTCGCTTGCGACGCCCGGATTGATAACCGTGCGCCAGCAAAGGCCGTGCACCAGCAACGGGCTTCGCAAGCGAAGCCCCTACATGGCGCTGCTTCTAAAGTGTCCTGTTCACTGGGAAAGGGTATGACGCAGGCGAATCGAGTGCCACGGACGCCGGCGACAAATTGCCCGCCCGCATTGGGCCGCGCGGCGCGGCCCAATGCGACGGTGGCGCTGCCGAAAAAATTTCCCGTCCCGCGCTTTTCCCTTCGCGCCGCCGGGTTCAGCCGTTAAAGACGAACCCCAATCATGTCATGGCTCCATCGCATCGAGCGCTGGCTCGAACCTTTCGCCATCCGCAACATCACGATCTACATCGTCGCCGGGCAGCTTCTCGCGCTCGGCGCGGCGATGCTCAGGCGGATCGATCCGTCTTTGCTGCAACTTTATCCCGCGCTCGTGCTCGAAGGGCAGTGGTGGCGGCTCGTCACGTTTGTGTTTCTGCCGCCGATTCCCGTCTCGACTTTCGGCGTCATCGGGGCGGCGTTTGCGCTCTACCTGCTCTACCTCTACGGCACCGCGCTTGAGCACCATTGGAGCACGGTCCGCTACAACCTTTTCCTTTTCATCGGCTACGCGCTCACCGTCGGGCTGTCCTTTATCACGCCCGACTATCCCGCCAGCAACACCTTCATCGCCGGCTCGCTCTTTCTCGCCTTTGCGTTTCTCTTCCCGGACTTCACGCTCCACCTGTTTTTTATCCTGCCGGTGCGCATCAAGTGGATCGCGCTCTTCACGTGGATTGTATACGGCTGCAGCTTCATCACGGGCGGCCTCGCGACACGGCTCACCATCATCGCAGCGGTCGGAAACTTCCTTCTCTTCTTTGCCCGCGCCATCTGGCAAAACGCGCGGCACGGCCGCCGCCGCATGGCCGAGCAGGCGCGGCGCATCGCCGAGGCCAACGAACCCCGCCACCGCTGCCACGTGTGCGGCAAGACCGACCGCACCCATCCGCAGGAGGACTTCCGCTACTGCTCCAAGTGCGCGGGCGACTACTGCTACTGCTCCGAGCATATCCGCAACCACGAACACATCGTCGTCGAGCCGCCGGCCAAATCCTGAGCCTTCCCGCCCATCACATGCCGTTCGACATGGCGCCATCCATTTCTCTTTCAAAAGCTTCTGATTTTCCACAGAAGGCTCTGTGAAAATTGTTTTAGCTACTCCCTCGCGACATGGACATCACCGAAGCACTTTCCTCCCCCCTCATTCCGCAAGTTTTGCGAGACGCAATTAGCGTCACTCCGAAAAATGCCCCATTGCTCTCTCACATTGGCGAGACGCTGCTCAATGCAGGCGCGACCGAGGCCGCTGAAGTGGTTTTTAAACAGGCGCTGTCTTGCCAGCCGGAGTTTACTGCCGCGCAAATTGGGCTGGCGGGCGCGTTTTACCGGCTTGGAAAATTTTCCGCCGCGCTCGTGATTGTCGAGCAAATCGAAAAAACCCCTCCCGTCATGCCACGCGTGCACCTGCTTCACGCGAGGCTGGCGTTCCATGCCGGAGAGCGCGCGCTGGCGGCGCGACTTTATTCACAGGCAAAAACCGCCGACTTGTCACAGACTGATTCAGCATTTGAGGAGGAGTTGGGAGCTTGGTTGAAATCGCTTCCACCCGTTTCCCTGCCTGACAGACAACAGCCGGACGCACCGGCCCCTGTGTTTGACGGAAAGCACGACGAGGACGATGGCGGCGGGCGGAGCGACGAGCGGGAGCGCATGCCTGCCGGTGAGTTGCCGCAAGGCTCGCCGGTGGTGGATGTCGAAAGACCGGCGGAAGGCTTCGACGGCGTCGGCGGCATGGATGCGGTCAAGGAGGAGATTCGCATGAAAATCATCCTGCCGTTGAAGCAGCCGGAATTGTTCAAGGCCTATGGGAAAAAGGTGGGTGGCGGCATCCTGATGTATGGGCCGCCGGGATGCGGAAAGACATTTCTGGCACGGGCCACCGCCGGCGAGGTAAAGGCGGGCTTTCTCGCCGTCGGCATCAGCGACGTGCTCGACATGTGGATCGGTGCGAGCGAGAAAAACCTGCGCGCGATTTTCGAGCAGGCGCGGTCGCACCGCCCGTGCGTTTTATTTTTCGACGAGGTGGACGCGCTCGGCGCAAACCGCAGCGACATGCTCAAGAGCGGCGGGCGGCAAATCATCAACCAATTTCTCTCGGAGCTTGATGGCGTGGGCAGCTCGAACGAAGGCGTGCTCATCCTCGCGGCCACCAACACGCCCTGGCATCTCGACCCGGCGTTCCGGCGACCGGGGCGCTTTGACCGGATACTTTTCGTGCCGCCACCCGACGCCTCCGCGCGCGCATCCATCCTGCGCATTCACCTGAAGGGAAAGCCCCAGGACGACATTGATTTCGACGGGCTTGCAAGAAGGACCGACGGTTTCTCCGGCGCCGACCTGCGCGCCGTGGTCGAGACAGCGGTCGAAGCGAAACTGCGCGAGGCGATGAAGAGCGGAAAACTTTTTCCATTGCGCACGGGAGACCTCGCCGACGCCGCCAAACGCCATCGCCCCTCGGTGCGCGATTGGTTTGAAACCGCGCGCAACTACGCGCTCTATTCAAACCAGAGCGGCCTCTATGACGACATTCTGGCCCATCTCAAAATCAAAAAATGACCCCCCATTTCCAGCGCGGCCAGTTGTTGTATGTTCAAGAGCGATACAAGGAGGCCGAAGGCGAATTTCGCAAGGCCCTCGTGGCGAATCCGCAGGATGTCCGGAGCCTGACGATGCTGTCCGGCTGCCTTGGCGCGCAAGACAGGCACGACGACGCTGTCTCCATGGCAAAGCGCGCGGTCGGACTCGCACCCGACGAACCGGGCACGCACCATGCGCACGCGCTTGCGCTCCTGCTTGCGAACCGCGCCGCGGAGGCACGCTCCCCAATCGCGGAGGCGATCCGCCTCGCCCCGGAAAGCGACGAATACTTCGCGGAACAGGCGGCGATTCTCCTGACTTGCGGTGATGCCAAGGCGGCGTTGCGCTCGGCGGAACAGGCAATGGCACTGAATCCCGAAAACACACGCGCTGCGAATCTGCGGGCAATGGCGCTGGTGCGACTCGGCCGAAAAAAGGAGGCGGCGGACACGGTTTCATACACGCTGGAGAGGGAGCCGGAGAATCACCTCTCGCACGCCAACCAAGGCTGGAACGCGCTTCACCTGAACAACCCGCGCAAGGCGCAGGAGCATTTCAAGGAGGCGCTGCGGCTGCATCCGGATTTTGAATACGCGCGCCGGGGAATGCTTGAGGCGCTCAAGGCGCGCAACCCGGTGTATCGCGGAATGCTCGCGTATTTCTTGTGGATGGGCCGGCAGAGCGGCCGCATGCAATGGGTGTTTGTCCTGGGCACGCTTGCGGCGCAGCGGGTGCTGCGGGTGGCGGCGGAAAGCGTGCCGGGCCTCGGCGCCGTGATCTGGCCGCTGCTGATCCTGTTTTATCTGTTCATCTATCTGTCATGGGTGGCCGTGCCGATGTTCAACCTCCTGCTGCGCCTCGACCGCTTCGGACGGCTGGTGCTGTCGGCGGGCGAGCGGCGCGCGAGCAACTGGTTCGGCGCGGCGTTTTTCGGCGCGCTGGGCGCGCTGGCGGGATTCGCATTCGGGTGGGCGCCCGGGCTGCCTCTCGCGCTGGTGCTGGCGGCGGCGTCCGTATGCGTGGCCGCGACTTTCGCGATGGAAGGGCGTCCGCGAAAAATCCTCGCGGGCGCGTCGGCGGTGTTGTTCGCGTGCGGCACGGGCGCATGGGCGTTGTTTTTTTTCAGCGAGCCGCCGCCCGACCCGTCCGGCTGCGTGGCGTCGTTCATGGGCGGCTTCATCGCGTTTCAATTTCTCGCCATGATTTTGGCGCGGCGCGCATGAACCGGCATCTTGAAAGGGGCAAGGTTTTATACCGGCAGGGGCGCCATGCGCCCGCCGGCGAGGAATTCATGCTGGCGCTGGCGGACGACCCGGCGGACTCGGAAAGCATGGCGATGCTGGCGTTGAGCCTCGGCAGCCAAGGGAGGAGAAATGAGGCGGTCGCAAAAATCCAGGAGGCCATTTCGATGGCCCCCGATGTGGCGCACCACCACTACCGGGCCGCGGTCATCTGGTCATGGGACGACCAGGAGACAAAAGCCATCGAGTCGATGCGGGAGGCCGTCCGGCTGGACCCAAACGACCCGGACTATTTCAGTTTTCTGAGCGATCTGAAAGGCGACACAGGATGCTGGGAGGAGGCCCTTGCCCTTGCGGAAAGCGGACTGGCGATCAACGCGACCCACGCCGAATCCCTGAATGCGCGCGCAAGGGCGCTCGAAAACCTGAACAAAATACCGCTGGCGAAAACCACGAGCGATCAAGCGTTGCGGGCGGAGCCAGAAGACGCGCGTTCGCACGCGACGCGAGGATGGCTGGAACTGAAATGCGGCAACCACAAGGGCGCGCGGGAACACTTTGCGGAAGCGCTGCGGCTGTCTCCAAGTTATGAATACGCGCGACTCGGCCTGCTCGAAGTGCTCAAGGCGCGCAACCCGGCATACCGGTGGGCGCGCGGGTATCTGTCGTGGGCGGGG
>JAIRTK010000242.1 GCA_031254955.1 Opitutaceae bacterium | reverse complement strand
CCGACCATTCGCGCGGATAACAAGCCGTTCGCCAGCGTCTGGGAACCGTTCATGCACTCCCGGTTGAGGAATCGCGACGACCCCCCATCTTTTGCCATCACCAGACGGGCCGCCCGGCGGCCTGTCCCAACATAAACCATGACCTGCCGCGCCCGAGGGCGCCTTCGACGCTCCCGGACATGGCGGACAAACCATAAATACTGACATGAAAAAACAAATCGCACTCCTGCTCGCGGCCTTCGCGCTCTCCGGCATGGCATTCGCCCAAGCCGTTCCCGCCCCGGCCCGCGCAACGCGCCCTGCCGAGTCTTTTCTGACGCCCTCCGCGCATTACATGCCGCGTGGCAACGGGCTGAAGGGTTCCTTCGGCTACTCGCTCTCGTCAGGCGTCGTGCTTCATGAAAGCCACCGGCTCGGCCTGGACATCGGCCTCTTCGACGCCGATTACCGCCACGGGCCGGGCAAGATGAAGTTCATGCCCCTCACCAGCAGCTACCAGTATGCGCTGCCGTTCTCGGATCAACTCCAGATGCACGCCGGCGTGTTTGCGGGCGCGATGTTCGAGAAGAACCGGAACCAGCCCGGCATCAGCAATTCGCGCCGCACGGCGTTCACCTACGGCACGACGCTCGGCTTCGACTTCGCGATGAGCGAAAGCTTCTCCGCCGGCGTATCCGGGAAATGGCTGCACGTTGACAAGGTCAAGGACCTGCGCAAGCGGGACCTGCCGCTGGTCGGCCTCAACTGCTGCGTGAAGTTCTAAACCGCGGACGCCCCTTTCCGCGCGGAGGCGGACGGGTTGAAAATCCCGTCCGCCGACCGTCCGGGGGAGGCGTTTATTAAAAAGATAAAAGATAGTGCGCACTGAGGTTGCGCGGAGCGGCGGATTTTGCCGGGCCTGACCCCGCCGTCAGGCCGCGCCCGCCAAATCCGGCCTGACACAAGGCCAGGCCCGGCGCCCGCCGCCGCCACCACCAAGCAAGGCTTGGCGCTGCGTCCGCGCAACCTCAGTGAAACAACGAATAAATCCTGAATAAAATCCGGCTTCAGACAAAATTAACGAAACCCAATGCTATTTTGCGGAATAATGATAACCGGGAAATTCCCGAAAATTCGTTTTTAACCACAAGACACACACAAAAAAGAAATGCCATGCCCGCGATTTCCAGTGAGTTGGAGCCTTTTCGGTTTATTGTGTCGCCAACGCAAAAAATCTGGCGCGGAAGCGCCGGTAGGGAGGCCTCTCCCAGGCCACCCTCGGGCGGAAAAAACGGCGGGTATTTCATAATGCGCCCGGAGCGTTCTCGCGGAGGCCTCGGAGAGGCCTCCCTACCGGCGCTTCCGCGCCAAAAGGCCGTTCCCGATGCGATAAAATAATGAGGAAATGCCGTTGATGACGGTCAAGTTAAGCGTGTTTGACAAAATAACCCGCGCAAAGACGCGAAAAGACAAATAAAGTCTGTTGTGACACAAAAAACACAAAGCGCCGGCACAGAGGACACAAAGCTCCGACACGGGTTACGCGGGCCGGCGGATTTTTGGGAAGGCGGTCTCGCCGAGACCGTCGCGAACGGCTCGGCGAGCCGTCCCTGCCTTCCACTGCCGCCGCGCAACAGCAGTTTTTAATAGATGCTCCAAATCATTCATAAACCTCTTTATTCTCCAGTCCCCGTGGTCCTTGCGGCCCTCCACGTCCTTTATGTCATTCCAGTTCCTTATGTCCCTCCACATCCCTTGCATCCTTCCCGTCTCTTATATCACCCGCCATCACTTATTTCCCTTATGCCCTTTCCTATTCTTCACGCCCGCGTGGCAAATCTTGAAACATCCGTTATATAATCATCATTTTATCGGCCATTTCCCAATCCCGTCTCCTCCGTCTGAAAACAAACTGTAAATAATCCAGACATCGCTTGGGGCCGCGCCGGAAGGCCTCGCCCGTGGCGTTTTGGAATGGCTGGAATGGACCCTATGGGATAGTTTATTGTAGCATGAGTTGGTTGCAAAAAACAGTTCATCGCGCCTCCGCCGGGCGGCCACCGCAAGCCGCGTCCACCCCCGGCGCCCCATCCGTGGCGGCGGCGGCTTCCGGCAGGACCACCCGCCGCGACTATGTGTATTTCCAATTCGGGATATGGGGGTTTTTCTGGGTGCTCGACCTGCTCAGTTTCATCTGGGACGCCTCGCCCCCGGAGAGCAAGCCGCTCCTCGTCGTGTTGAACACGGTTGAGATTGTCCTGCTCGGGCTGTGTTCGCACGTGATCTGGCGCGACTGGCCGCGCCGCCCGGGCGCGGGCAAAGCGCGCGGACGCATCGCGTGCCTGGCGGGCGCGACCCTCGTCACCGCGGCCCTGTTTCCCCTCTACCTGATGGCTTATGCCTCCGCCCCCGGCCCCGCGCCCTACGGCAACGTTGTCCTCGCGGTGGGAAACTGGATCAGGGCCTCCATCGCGCTCATCCTCTGGACCGGTTTCTACAGGGCCTACTATTACCGGATGCAGACCCGCCGGCTCGAAACCGAGTGCGCCCAATTGCAGGCCGCCACGAGCGAAGCCCAGTTGCTCGCGCTCAAAGGGCAGCTCAACCCGCATTTCCTCTTCAACAGCCTCAACACCCTGCGCGCCCTCATCCAGCACGACCCCTCCGCCGCGCGCCGCGCGACCACGCACCTCGCCGACATGATGCGCTACTCGCTCACCATGTCCGGCCACCCGGTCATCCCGCTCTCCGCCGAACTCGACTTCATCAACGACTACCTCGCGCTCGAACGCCTGCGCCACGAAGAACGCCTGCGTATCCAGAAAACCATCACACCCGCGGCGCTCGGGGCGGACATCCCGCCCATGCTCCTGCAAACCCTGGTTGAAAACGCCGTGAAACACGGCCTCAGCCAGCGCGTCGAAGGCATTCTCGTCACCTGCGAGATCACGATTGAGTCGCCCCCGGACCGCCCCGCCGCCTGCGCGCGCCTGCGCCTCCGCGTCACCAACCAAGGCAGCCTCCGCCCCGCCTCCGCCCGCCTCGCGGCCTCGCGCCCCCAAGGCACGGGCTTGCGCAACATCCGCGAACGCCTCCGCCTCCTTTACGGGGACGACGCCTCGCTTGCCGTGACGCAGCAAGGCGGGCTGGTGGTGGCCGAGGCCGTCCTGCCGTCCTTCGCCAGAATCGGCGCCCGCGACCCCGGCGACCCCGGCCCCGGCGGACAACCCCTTTTGTCAACATGATCAAGGCACTCATCATCGACGACGAACGCCTCTCCCGCGCCGGCTTGCGCGACCTTCTCCAGGCGCACCCGGAAATCGAGATCGCCGGCGAAGCCGCCAATGCCGGCGAGGCCCGCCGCCTCATCGCGCAACACAAGCCCTCGCTCCTCTTTCTCGACGTGCACATGCCGGAGGAAAGCGGCTTCGACCTTCTGGCCTCGCTCGGGAAAAACGCGCCGCGCGTCATCTTCACCACCGCTTACGACGAGCACGCGCTGCGCGCGTTCGAGTTTGCCGCGAAGGATTACCTGCTCAAACCCATATCGCCCGCGCGCCTCGCCACCGCCATCCAGCGCCTCGTGCCCGACGACGACAACGCCCTCGACCCCGTCACGACAACCGACCCCGCCGACGCCGTTCCGCCCTTCGCGCCCGGCGACCGCATGCTCCTCGGCGACGGCGACCGCCTGGTCCTGGCGGCGGTCGAGAACATCGCCGGCGTCGAGTCCATGGGCGCGCACTCCGTGCTCTGGCTGGCGGAAGGCAACATGGTGGTGAAACGCTCGCTCAGCGCGATCGAAGCGCGCCTGCCCGCCGCGCTCTTTTTCCGCGCCAACCGCGCGCAACTCGTGAACATCCGGCGCATCACCGCCATAGAACCCTGGTTCAGCGGCAGCCTGATGGTGACGCTCGACAACGGCAAAAAAGTCGATTTCTCGCGCCGCCAAGCCCGCCTGTTCCGAACGCGGCAGGTGCTTTGACGCCCCCCGCCGCCTCCCGCCGCCCTTCCCCCGGACACAAGGGACAAAGCCCCTCCCGCCACGCAATCCCGCAATCCGCCCGCATCATCTCAATTAACAAACCGATATTACGCGCCCCCCTGTCGTAACGCAGACTTGTAGCGCAGACTTCCAAGTCTGCTTCATACCAAGTCGGCTGCATACCACGCACGCGTTGCATACCCAGCAGCTTGGGTCCCGAGCGAAACGAAAAGCCTGACAACCTGCGCCACGCAAAGCCAGACCTTGCGACAGCATAAACGAAAAAGGCTCCAATGAAACGCCGGCGCGCGCAACTTCGGTCTGGAAGTTTTCCAGGTTTTTGGCGGTGCCCTTGGAGCGCTCCTCTCAAGCTATTGTAACCAATTCAATTATAGAGAGATTTTAAAAATTAACCGCGTAGGGCACGAAGAACGCGAAGGGCGCAAAAAGCGGAAAAATAGCATGATGGATTTTTCTTAATTACTGATGTTACGCGGCCCCCCGTCCGGCCGCGCTGCGAGGCTTGTTATGGAGTGCGGCGAGTTCTCGCCGCTTTTGACGGCGCGACCTGTCGCGCCGCCCCGCCCGCCGCCCCGCCGCCCGAGGGACGCTCAGGGAAAAACGCGGCGGGCCGACAGG
>JAIRTK010000142.1 GCA_031254955.1 Opitutaceae bacterium | reverse complement strand
CCAACCAGTAATGGGAGGAAGGAAGAGAAAGAGGAAAGATAAAGAATAAAGAGAAAGAGCAAAATCGGACTACAAAAGGATAAATCTCATTGGGAATGGGTATGATACCCTGAGGTTACGCGCTGCCGTCGTGGCACAGGTTGTCGGGCTTCTCGCTTCGCTCGGAACCCAACCTGCTGAGCACGCAACGCTCGCGTAGAACATTTCCTATTTATTCTGTCGCATTGGAGACGACAATTTGGCGCGGGAGCGCCGGGAGGGAGGCCTCTCCGAGGCCTCCGCCGAACGGAGAAAAATGGTGGAATTTCCCAGGCGCTCGCGACGTTTTCACGGAGGCCTCGGAGATGCCTCCCTACCGGCGCTCCCGCGCCACCCCATCCTTTTCAATGCGACAGAATAAATGGGACACGCTCTAGAATACAGCAGACTTGGAAGTCTGCGCTACGACCAAGGCAGCGCGTCCCATCAGTTATACCCTATGTCTCTGGGTGCGGTTGCGGGAATCGCATCAAGACCGCCGGCCCGCTTCGGCTCCACTCGCTTCGGCTCCACTCGTTTCGATTTTGCTCATTTCGGCTTCACCCGTTTCGGCTCCGCCCGCCTTTCGCGTTTTTGTTCTCCAGGCGCGCGGGGTTTCGCCGGTCGCGCGTTGAAAGGCGCGGGCGAAATGGAACCGGCTGGCGAATCCGCATTCTCCCGCGACGGCCTCGGTTTTCGCATTCGTCGTGCCCAGCAACAGCCGCGCGTGGGCGAGGCGCAGACGCATCAACTCGCCGCTGAGCGTGCGCCCGGTCTGCTCGCGGAAACGCGCCTGCAATCCCCGCAACGGCATCCCGGCGTGCGCTGCCGCGTCGCCCACCCGGATGGCCGAGCGGAAGTGCGCGCGCAAAAACCCGAGCGCGGTCGCCACCCGCAAATCGCGCACCGGCAGCGTGTCGGTCGAGCGGCGCGCGGTCACGCCCTTCACCGGGATGACCACGGGCGCGCGCGGCGCGGCGCGCCCGTTCATCAGGCGGTCGAGCGTGGCGGCGGCGGTGAGGCCGAGTTGCTCGTAGTTGCAGTTCACGCTGCTGAGCGGCACCGGGTTGAAACGGCAGAGGATTTCCGTGTCGTCCACGCCGACCACCGCCAGTTCCTCGGGCACGCGCCGCCCGGCGTGCAGGCACGCGTGGATGACCGCGACGGCGTTGATGTCGTTGGCCGCCATGAGACCCATCGGCGCGGGCAGGCGCGGAAGGCGGCGGGCGAGGGTGCGAAACGGCAGCTCGGCGAACCGCCCGCCGGCCTCGCGCACGCAACGCGCAAACGCGTCGCTGCGCCGGCGCTCGATTGGGTTTTCGTCAAAGAGCACGTAGCCGAGGCTCCGGAAGCCGAGATCCAGCAGGTGGCGCGCGGCGCAACGCCCGACTTCCTCGTGGCTGATGACCACGCGCGCGTCGCCGCCCGCCCGTCCGAGCGGCTGGAGGCTCACGCCCGGCACGCCCGCGCGCTCCATGAAACGCACCAGCGGGCGCAGCGGCGCGGTCACGCCGGGGTTGGCGATGATGCCGTCGCCGTCCCAGTGCCGCAGGTCGGGCAGCTTGTGCGTCCAGCGCATTTCGCAATCGAGAATCCATCCCCGCTCCGCCGCGTAGCGCGCCACGCCCTCCATCACGCGATCCTCCCACCAATACATGGCGAGCAGCACGCGGCGGCGTTTGGCGGCGGGTTTTCCGGCCTTTTTTTGGGTTCCGGGCATCCGCGCAAAATAGCACGTTTTTCGCCGCGAAAAAGCACCTTTTGCGCCTGGTTTGCACGATGAAAAACCGCCATGATTGCGGGATGCGTTTTCTGCTTCGCCATCCCCTCCTCCTCCTCGCCGCCGCCGCTGTCGCCTGCGTTTCCGCCAAGGGTGACGACGACAACAAAGGAGCGCGGGCTTTCCAGCCCGCGACCCTCGCGGACAAGAATGTCCGCGCCCCTTTCCATGTCGCTGCGCCGCCGGTGCGCGACGTTTTCAACTTCAACCTCGACTGGCGCCTGCACGTCGGCGATCCGGCGGGCGCGCAGGCGCCGGACTTCGACGACCGCGCGTGGAAGCGCGTCACGCTGCCGCACGCGTGGAACGAGGACGACGCGTTCAGACGCGACATCCGCGACCATTCGACCGGCGTCGCGTGGTATCGGAAAACCTTCACGCTCCCGCCCGGCAGCGAGGGGAAAAAGGTGTTTGTCGAGTTCGAGGGCGTGCGGCAGGCGGGCGAGTTTTTCATCAACGGCCACGCCGTCGGCCTCGGCGAAAACGGCGTGATGGCGGTCGGCCTCGATCTCACCGACTTCGTGCGCCCGCCCGGCCAGCCCAACGTCCTCGCCGTGCGCACCGACAACGACTGGGACTACCGCGAGCGCGCCACCGGCCAGCGTTACCAGTGGGCCGACAAAAACTTCAACGCCAACTACGGCGGCCTCACCAAAAACGCGCGCCTGCACCTCGCCGGCAAACTCTACCAGACGCTGCCGCTGTTCTCGAACCTCGGCACGACCGGCGTGTATGTTTACGCGACCGGCCACGATGTCGCGCGCGGCGCGGCCACGCTCACCGCCGAGTCCGAGGTGCGCAACGAAACCGCCGCCCCGCAGACCGTCGCGTATCGCGTGTCCGTCGCCGACATGGACGGGCGCGTGGTCGCGATCTTCGCCAGCACCGATGCCGACGCGCCCACCGCCGCCACCGCCGACAACAAAGGAGCGCGGGCTTTCCAGCCCGCGACCCACGCGGACAAGTTCCAAGCGGAGCGAGAAGCCTGCCCTGTCCGCGCTCCTTTCTCCGCCGGAACACGCACGCTCGCGCCCGGCGAAACGAAAACCCTGCGCGCCTCGCGCCGCGTCGAGGGCCTGCATTTCTGGAGCTGGGGCTACGGCTATCTCTACACGGTGACGACGGAGCTGCTCGTTGACGGGCGGGTCGTGGACCGCGTCGCCACGCGCACGGGCTTTCGCAAGACGGAGTTCTCGCGCGGCCTCATCACGCTCAACGACCGCGTGCTCCAGATGAAAGGCTACGCGCAGCGCACCTCGAACGAATGGCCCGCGCTCGGCCTGTCCGTGCCGCCGTGGCTGGGCGATTTCAGCAACGGCCTCATCGTCGAGGGCAACGGCAACCTCGTGCGCTGGATGCACGTCACGCCGTGGAAACAGGACATCGAGTCGTGCGACCGCGTCGGCCTCATCCAGGCCATGCCCGCCGGCGATTCCGAGCGCGATCCCGACGGACGCCGCTGGGGCCAGCGCGTCGAGCTTATGCGCGACGCCATCATCTACAACCGCAACAACCCCAGCATCCTTTTCTACGAGTGCGGCAACCGCGGCATCAGCGAGGAGCACATGCGCGAGATGAAGGCGCTCCGCGACGCCTACGACCCGCACGGGGGCCGCGCCATCGGCTCGCGCGAAATGCTCGCCAGCCGCGTGGCCGAATACGGCGGCGAAATGCTCTACATCAACAAAAGCGCGCGCCTCCCGTTCTGGGCCACCGAGTATTCGCGCGACGAGGGGCTGCGCAAATACTGGGACGAGTTTTCCCCGCCGTATCACCGGGACGGAGACGGCCCGCCCTACCGCGACAAACCCGCGCCCGAATACAACCGCAACCAGGACTCGCACGCCATCGAGAACGTCACGCGCTGGTTCGACTACTGGCGCGAGCGCCCCGGCACCGGCGCGCGCGTGAGCAGCGGCGGCGTGAACATCATTTTTTCCGATTCCAACACCCACCATCGCGGCGCCGAGAACTACCGCCGCAGCGGCGAGGTCGATGCCATGCGCATCCCGAAAGACGGCTTTTTCGCGCACCAGGTGATGTGGGACGGCTGGGTGGACGTGGAGCGCCCGCGCATCCACGTGCTCGGCCATTGGAACTACGCGCCCGGCGTGGTGAAAAGCGTCCACGCCGTGTCGTCCGCCGACGAGGTGGAATTTTTTCTCAACGGACGCCCGCTCGGGCGCGGCGCGCAGAGCCGCCGCTTCCTGTTCACGCTCGACAATGTCGCGTGGGAGCCGGGCGAGTTACGCGCGATCGGCTATGCGAAGCGCCGCGACGGCACGCGCGAGCAGGTTTGTGAAACCGCGCGCATCACCGCCGGCGAACCCGCCGCCCTGCGCCTGCGCGCCATGACAAGCCCCGCCGGCTTCAAGGCCGACGGCGCCGACGTGGCGCTGGTCGAGTTCGAGGTCGTCGATGCGCAAGGCCGCCGCTGCCCCACCGCGCTCAATCCCGTGAGCTTCGCGCTCGACGGCCCCGCCGAATGGCGCGGCGGCATCGCGCAAGGCCCGGGCAACCACATCCTCGACACCACGCTGCCCGTCGAGTGCGGCGTGAACCGCGTGCTCGTGCGCTCCACCCGCGAGGCAGGAGTCGTCACGCTGCGCGCCACCTCGCCGGGCTTGCGCGCCGCCGCCGTGGAACTCGTCACGACCTCCGTCGCCGCCGACGCGGGCGGTCTCTCCCGCGCGCTGCCGGCGGACGGCTTGCCGTCGTATTTGAAACGCGGCCCGACGCCCGCCACGCCGTCGTTCACGCCCACGCGCATCGCCGTGCCCATCCAAAGCGCCACCGCCGGCGCGAACGCGGCGGAGGCGTGGGCGGCGTTCGACGACGACGAGACCACCCGCTGGAGAAACGACGGCACCATCGAAACCGCCTGGCTCACCTGCACGCTCGCCCGTCCCGCCGTGCTCGGCGAACTGACCATGAAACTCACCGGCTGGCGCCAGCAGACCTACCCGCTGATCGTGCTCGTTGACGGGCGGGAAGTCTGGCGCGGCGAAACCGGACGCAGCCTCGGCTACATCACGCTTCCGCTCAAACCCGTGCTGGGCCGCAAGCTCACGCTCAAGCTCGTCGGCGCCGGCGAGTCCGCGGATGCGTTCGGCATCACCGAACTCGAAACGCCGCCGCCCGGAAAGATTTCCGACCCCGGCTCCGTGCAAGTCCGCCCCGGCGTTCTCAGCATCATCGAGCTGGAATGCTACGAGGCCGTCGAACCCCCGATGTAGGGGCTTCGCTTGCGAAGCCCGCCGCGATGCGCCCGCGTCAAAAAACCAAACTCCACCGCGCTCCCCCTAAAAAAGTTCTCCCTTCTTCCTCTTTCTCTTTCCTCTTTATCTTTATCTTTATCTTTCCTCTTTCCTCTTTCCTCTTTCTCATCCTCTTCGCGGCCTGCCTCAAGGCTGGCGGCGGGCTGGGAGAAAGAGAAAGATAAAGATAAAGATAAAGAGGAAAGAAGAAAGATATGGGAACGGACTGGGTAATGCGGAGGCCGGCACTCCAGAATGAAACACCCTAACGACCGCAGACCGGCCTGCCTTGCCACATCCCTGCGCGACATTTTTCAAAACCGACAACGCTCATGAAACTTCCACGCATCCTCGCCCTCGCCCTTACTCTCGCCCCCGCGCTCGCCGTCGCCGTCCCCGCCGTCCTCCCCCTTGGCGCGGCGGCGCCCGATGCCTCATTATTCATTTTTAATTCCTCATTAGGCGGCGAAACCGCCGCCCCCGCGCCCGCCGCATCCATCTATCGCGACGGCTGGATTGATTTTAACAAGAACGGCGCCAAGGACCCTTATGAGGACTCCGCGCTGCCCGTGGACGCGCGCATCGACGACCTCCTCGCGCGCATGACGCTGGAGGAAAAAACCGCGCAGATGGTTACGCTCTACGGCTTCCCGCGCGTCGCGAAGGACGAACTGCCCGCGCCCGCGTGGAAGGACGCGTTTTGGAAGGACGGCATCGGCAACATCGACGAGCACATGAACGGCAACACCGGCTGGACCAACAACCTCGCCCGCCCTAAACACGCCCTGCCCTGGTCGCTTCACACCCGCGCCATCAACGAAGTCCAGCGCTGGTTCGTCGAGCAGACGCGCCTCGGCATCCCGGTCGATTTCACCAACGAGGGCATCCGCGGCCTCCTCCACGCCAAGGCCACCAGTTTCCCCGCGCAACTCGCCGTCGCCAGCACCTGGGACCGCGATCTGGTCGCCCGCATCGGCCGCATCACCGGGCGCGAGGGCCGCGCGCTCGGCTACACCAACGTCTATTCCCCCGTGCTCGACCTCGCCCGCGACCCGCGCTGGGGCCGCGTCATCGAGACCTACGGCGAGGACCCGTTTCTCGTCGGCGAACTCGGCGTCGAGCAAGTCCGCGGCATCCAGTCGCAGCGCGTCGTCTCCACGCTGAAGCACTTCGCCGTTTACAGCATCCCGAAAGGCGGGCGCGACGGCACCGCGCGCACCGACCCGCAGGCCACCTGGCGCGACGTGCAGACGCTTCACCTCGCGCCCTTCCGCCGCGCCGTGCGCGACGCCGGCGCCCTCGGCGTCATGGCCTCCTACAACGACTACGACGGCATCCCCATGGAGGCCAACAAACTCTTCCTCACCGACATCCTGCGCGGCGAGTATCGGTTTAATGGATACGTCGTGTCCGACAGCGCCGCGGTCGAGTTCATCCACACCAAGCACCGCACCGCCGCCACGCCCGCCGACGCCATCCGCCAGTCCGTCGAGGCCGGCCTCAACATCCGCACCAACTTCACCCCGCCCGAGAAATACGGCGAGCCGCTCCGCCGGCTCGTGCGCGACGGCCTGCTTTCCGAGAACCTCATCGACCGGCGCGTGCGCGAGATTCTCCGCGTGAAGTTCTGGCTCGGCCTCTTTGACCAGCCCTATTCGCCCGCGCCCGCCGAGGCCGACCGCGTCGTGCGCCATCCCGACCACATGGCCGCCGCCGCCGAGGCCGCGCGAAAATCAATCGTCCTGCTCAAGAACGAAAACCGCGCGCTGCCGCTCGACGCGAAAAAAATCAGGCGCATCCTCGTCGCCGGCCCGCTCGCCGACGACGCGCACGGCTGGTGGTCGCGCTACGGCGCGCAACTCCTCGATTTTGTCACGCCGCTCGCCGGCATCCGCGCCCGCGCCGCGTCCGCCGGCATCGAGGTGTTTTATGAAAAGGGCGTCGCCGTGAAGGACGCCGCCTTTCCCGAAAGCGACGTGTATAAAGAAGCGCCCGATGCCGCCGTGCGCGCCGGCATCGCCGCCGCCGTCGCCGCCGCGCGCGACGTGGACGTGATCATCGCCACGCTCGGCGAAACCGACGACCTCTGCCGCGAATCCGCCAGCCGCATCAGCCTGAACCTGCCCGGCTATCAGGAGGAACTGCTTCAGGCGCTCCACGCCACCGGCAAGCCCGTCGTCCTCGTCCTCAGCAACGGACGCCCGCTCTCCGTGAACTGGGCCGCGAAGCACATCCCCGCCATCGTCGAGATGTGGTTCCCCGGCGAGGAGGGCGGTGCCGCGCTCGCCGGCATTCTTTTCGGCGATTGCAACCCCGGCGGGCGGCTCCCCATCACGTTTCCGAAAAGCGCCGGGCAGATTCAGATGAACTTCCCCGCGCGCCCCGGCTCGCAAGGCCGCGACTACGGCCAGGTCGAGGGCGTCCTGTTTCCCTTCGGCCACGGGCTAGGCTACACGACGTTTGCCTATTCCAACCTGAAAATCACGCCGGACAAACAAGGCCCGCAAGGCCGCGTCGAAGTATCCTGCGACGTGACCAACACCGGCGCGCGCGCCGGCGACGAGATCGTGCAACTGTATTTGCGCGACGACTACAGCAGCGTCGTCACCTTTGAAAGCGTGTTGCGCGGCTTCGAGCGCGTGACGCTCGCGCCCGGCGAAACCAAGACCGTGCGCTTCACGCTCCGCCCCGAACACCTCGCGCTCTACGACCGCCTGCACCAGTGGACGGTCGAACCCGGCCATTTCACCGTGATGGTCGGCGCGTCCTCGGAGGACATCCGCCTGCGCGGCGGTTTCGACATCGTCGATGCCGGGCGCCGCCTCGAACGGCCCGCCGGCGTGACCGACGACCTCGACCCGCGCTGAGGCGGGGACAAGGGTCTTCGGCCCGTCAGCAGATTGGGTTCCGAGCGAAGCGAGAAGCCTGTCAACCTGCGCTGCGACGGCGGCGCGCAACCCGCACCAGCGGCGCGTCATACCATACCCTTTGCGAATGGAAATCAGTCTTTTGTAGGGGCGTCGCTTGCGCCGCCCGGCTTGATAGCCGTGAACCAGCAAAGGCCGTGCATCAGCAACGGCTGTGAACCAGCAACGGCTGTGAATCAGCAAAGGCCGTGTACCAGCAACGGGCTTCGCAAGCGAAGCCCCTACATGGCTCTGCTTCTATAGGGTCCTGTTCACTGGGAAAGGGTATCATACCAATTCCGAACGAAATTTATTCTTTTGGATGGATGGCCGCTGTGCTGCCCATTTCTTTCTCTTTCCTCTTTATCTTTCTCTTTCTCCTCGTTTCCAACCAGTAATGGGAGGAAGGAAGAGAAAGAGGAAAGATAAAGAATAAAGAAAAAGAGCAAAATCGGACTACAAAAGGATAAATCTCATTGGGAATTGGTATTAGAGCGTGTCGTCATGAGATTTTGAGCCAGAGGTAAAGACATCGGATTTGGATGGCGGCAAGGAAACTGGAGGCATTTTTCACATAGCGTGTAGCGATTCCCCGCCAGCCCTTCAGTTTCAGGATGGCGTTCTCCACCAAATGCCGCAGCCGATACAAATAACGGTCATAG
>JAIRTK010000111.1 GCA_031254955.1 Opitutaceae bacterium | reverse complement strand
GGGGGGGGGGGGGGGGGGGGGGGGGGGGGGGGGGGGCCGTGGAGCGCGGGCGCGGCGGCGCAGGCGGCGGCCAGGAGGAGCGAGGCGAATCGGTGAAGCATGGAAGTGGCTGGATGCGGCTGGAAGGTGCGAACGCGGGCGGTGGAGGACACGGGAGTTGGCGCGGTGATGCGGCGGGTTATGCGGTCAGGGTTTATGGCAAGACAAGGCGCGCCGGTCTTTCATGCGGGAAAGGGCGGCGGCGAAGTGGGCTGCATGACGCGGGGAGCTGGCAAAGGTTGCGCAAGGCATGGAGTCAAACCAAGAACGGGGCCGGGGTGAACGTTATTTTTTGGGCGGGTCGAAAATAAAAAACAGGGCAGCTTTGCGAGCCGTCCTGTTTTTTTCGGGAATGCGCGGGGGCGCGTCGAGGGCGACGGGGGTGGCGGGAGCGACGAGTGCGACGAGTGCGACGGGGGCGAGGAGGTGACGAGGACGACGAGGCGAGGAGACGACGAGGCGCGGCGGGTGCGATGGGGTGGCGGGCGCGGCGGGGTGGCGGGGCGCCCGGCGGCGGGGGTTATTCGGTCACCGAGGCGGTGCGGTTGAGTTCTTGGTTCATCAGGTCGTTGATGTAGGCGGCGGCGGCGGCGCGGCCATAGTCGGCGGCGATTCCGTCACGCGTTTCGATGTAGCGCGGGTTGGCCTCGGTGGCGTCGGGCGGGGTCTTGGCGCGCGCGTAAACCAGAAGGCCTTTGTCCGGCGTGGCGACCATGTCGGACACGCCGCCTTGGTCGAGCGACTGGAGGGTGCCGCCGATTTGCGGGGTGAGTCCGGCGGGCGGTTCACGGCGGGTGAAATCGGCCAGGCTGGAGACTTCGACTTTCACTCCGGCGGCTTCGGCGGCGGCTTCGGCGGCTTGCGCGAAGGTTTTGCCGGACTGGAGCGCGGACGCGATGGAGGCGCGGAGGGTCCGGCCAAGCTCGGTGAAGAGGCGGCGTTTTTCGTTTTCCGTGTAATCGGCCGCCACGCGGTCGCGCACTTCCTCCAGCGTCGGTTCGCGCGCGGGGATGGTGGAATTCCAGAAGAGCACGATGCTGCCGCGCTCGGTCTGGATGGCGTCGGACACGCGGCGGTCTTCGCCCAGCGAGAAGGCTTGCGCGGCGATCTGGCGCGCCGCGCGGGGATCGCCGGTCAATTCCGCCGGGACATCGTTTTCGGCGAAGGCGGGGACTTCGCGGTAGGTGGCCTTGTGATCGAAGAGGAGGTCGGAAAAAGCCTTGGTGCCGGGCTTGACGCCGCTGTCGAAGAGGGCGACAGCGAAATTGCTGGCGGATTGGCCGGTGAGGTGCATGGCCTGCTCGGCGCGGTAGGCGGACTCGACTTGCGGGCGGACGCGCTCATAGGCGGCGTCGGCGGCGAGCTTGGGGTCGGCGGATTCCTCGGCCTTGGGCGCGTCGGCGGGCTGCGGAAAGCGGGCGGGATTGGCGTCGTGGAAGGCGCGAAGCTGCTCGGGCGTGGCCGGGCGCACGGAGGCGAAGGCGGTGTTGAGGGGGAACTCGGCATAGCTCACGTTGACCTTCGGCGTGATGGTGTAGAGGAAGGTGTTTTTCTTGAAAAAGTCCTCGATGTCCGCGTCGGCGGGCGTGACGGCGGGCGCGAAGCTGGCGCGGTCAATGGAGGCGAGGTCGATGGTCCAGATCGTGTCATTCTCTTCGAGGAAGAGCTTCACATCGGCGGGCAACACGTAGCCGGGGCCGCTCAGCAACGTGTGGAGGCGCTCGATGCGGATGTCATCGGAAATCACGCGGTTAAAATCCGCGCCCGTGAAATTCAAGCTGCCCGAGGCCAGATTTTGGCGGAACTGGTCATAAGCTGCATGGTCGAACTTGCGCTCATTATCCATGAATGCAGGCATGGATTGGATTAAATCGCGTATTTCCGCATCAGTCGGATTAGGAAGGCGGAGTTGGTTGGCGAGGTAAAGCTCGGTGTAACGAAACAAGCTGAGATATTCCTGCGGCAAGCCTCTCATTATTAGTTCGCTCAGTTCTCGGGCACGGCGGTCGTTGAAGCTTATGCTAAGCCTATTGTCCAACTCCAGCTTGGCCGCATCGGCGGGGGAAGCGAGATTGAGGTCGAAGAAGGGCTTCGTCGCCATGTGCCGATCGGCCCGCCCAAGCCCCGAGGAGGCGTTGGTGACAAAGACAAACGAGATGATGATGACGATCAGCAGCACCGCGAAAATGACACGGAAGTGCTTCTGAAAGGTGTTTTGGATCCAGGAGATCATGGGCGTGCGAAGGGTGAAAAAGACTTGACGCTAGGGCGGCGGCGGCGGGTGTCAATGGGAAGAAATGGCCGGAGGCAAATGCGGGATGCGATTCAAGCCAAGGCCATGCGTCCCGACTCTTCTCGCCCCTTCCCGACTCGTTCCACGTGCCACGTTCCTCTTTCCTCTCTGGGGTTGCGCGCCGCCTCGGTCGTAGCGCAGACTTGTAGCGCAGACTTCCAAGTCTGCTTCATGCTGCGCGAGCGTTGCGTACTCAGCAGATTGGGTTCCGAGCGAAGCGAGAAGCCTGACAACCTGCGCTACGACGACGGCGCGTAACAGCAGTTTCCTCTTTATCTTTCGTCAGGAACGGGCAGGAAGTCCCGAACGCGGCGAGATGGCTGACAAGAGGAAAGAGGAACGAGGAAGAATAAAGAGGAACGAGGAACGAGTCCGGCGGTGACATCGCTTTGGTGCGCGCCCTCTGGACGCAGGCGAACACATGGAGGCTTCCCTTGAAGACGTGTCATACGGTGTCATATGATGTGCTCCATGAGCGCCTACCTCGCCGTTTTGGCTTGGAGCCTTCCCAGTCATTTGGCCACCGCTGCTTCCGCTGGATGAGAGAGACATGTCGAACGGCAAACTGCTCGCGCGCAGTGCCGGTAATTACGGCACCATTGTAACCGTCGATAAAACCCGCCTGCACAAAAAGCCCCCTTGCCTTTAGAGTGATTGCATTGCGCGCGTCTGCCAACCAACTTGCGTGGTTTGCGCACGGCTCGCGCCGTGAATGCTTGTTGTTCCACATCCTGCCGCCCGATCAAATTGGACCAACTGCAGCAGCTTAAAGCACCGCCGTTGTTTTCTCCGTCCATCTCCGCCTGCCATTTCAACCCCATTTCCATCTGATACCCAATATGATGAGACAATATGTCATATGCCAAATGACACGATATAACGATGTCTCAATAGACCAGCGCTCTGAAATTTCTCACCCTATGGAATGTGATCAAATTACCCTCGTGCGCGCTCTTTGCATTTCTATCTCCGCTTCTGGCCAAAATCACCAAATCATCACCGTCAATGTCCATGGAAGCGTAGTGGCGCGATCCCTTGTTGCCCGGTCCCACAGCGACCAGCCCTGCGAAGCACCAGTCCACCATATTCTTGGAGAAATGCAGCGCCAGCCGCTGGCGTTCATTGTTTGGAATATTATAACGATCAACCGGCAACCTGTCGGCCCTGGTCATGGAGTCTGTGGCTTGCGTACCCAGAAGCCAGTAAAGCTTGGTCCTCCGGTCATACACGACATGAAAGCGCATCTGCCCACCGGGAAATGGTAAGAACAGCATCGCCTGTCCGGACGGTGCCTGCACCAGCGATGTGGTCATGCTGCCATCTTGGTTTTCTGTCACTTTGGCCAGCGAGGCAAAGCCCGTTCCCCCCGTATGGGCACGCATGAACAAATGGAACGTGGCTCCTGCCGGATCGAACCAATAGTGGTCAGGATCGACGATTTGCACTACATTGGTCTCCAGCCAGCCGATGGGCGCCATTGCGCGATGCCGCGTCACCATCGTCGAGACCGGATAAGATTGCTCGAAAAACGGAATTCCCACTCCGCTCAACTGCGGCTTGTTTTCCCGGTAGCCGGAAATGATGTTGGCGAAAGTGATCTCGCTGGCAAATGTCCAACTCTCCCTCTTGGTGAGATCATCCTTTTCCTTCGCCCGCATGAGCACAGGCGCCAGTTCGCCAACCGGCCACCCCTTGATCTCGTGCGAAGTATAGCGCTCCATCACCAGATATACATTGCCTTTCGCATGCCAGACATTGGCGGCGGTTTGGTGCCAGGACTGGCCGGAGGTCAATGCAAACTCACCAGACCACGTTGCGCCATTGTCATCCGAACGCATGATCTTCAAATCGCGCAAATGCCCCAGATAATAAACCGCGTTGCCCGCCTTGAATAAACGCCCTTGGATGATATCCGCCCCGGCCTGTTGTTTCCATGAGATTCCGCCATCATCCGAAATTGCGATGCGAGCGCGGTGATTCCCTTGTTTTTGCCATGTTCCTCCTCGCTCACTTGCAGCCACCAGGCGTCCGTCGGGCAACCGCAGGATGCTGGGCGTGTATAATGGAATATTCAATGGATCGGGTGACCTGTCAAAAACCACATGCTCCTGGGCCAGCGCCCGGATGGGCTGGCCGGGCATGGCATTGCCGGCCAGCGCAAACCATCCAACAATACTAACATAAGCGATCTTGATTATTATATTATATATCATATTTTGGAAATAATCAGAATCGTCCGCCAATGCCAAGGCTGACCGTTGGTCCATTATAGATGGTCCCTTGGCGTCGATTCGCTATCCCCCGATAGTATATGAACGGCTCGTTTGTCACATTGCCCAACAGGACAAACAAATCCATATGCCGGCTAAGTTTTACGGATGTATTTACATCTATCCAAGTCCGGGATTTCTTGAACCGCAGTTGTGCGGGGTCTGTGGCGTAGCTCATCAGGCTGTCATCTGTATAGTTGGCGGCCACGCTGACCGACAGCCATTTGTAACGGTAACTCAACCGGGCATTGGCGGTTGACGGAATGAAGTTCTGCACCTCTTTCGTTGATCGCCTCTCGCCAGCGTCTCCATAGTCGCCATCGGTTCTGAGTAGTGTATAGTTTAGAGCCAGCTTCAGGCCGTTTAAAGGCTTGGGAAGAAAAGCCAGTTGCTGCTCGTATGAAAGTTCCAAGCCTTTGATTTTTGCCTTGCCCCCGTTGCTCTTGAAATTTTCAGTATATCCGGCATACTC
>JAIRTK010000079.1 GCA_031254955.1 Opitutaceae bacterium | reverse complement strand
GGGCGTGAATTCGACCAGCGCCAGCCCTGTTCCGCGCAGGCTCGGGTCGATGCCGAGCACAAGTCCGGCAAACGGCGCGCGTGTCAGCGCGAAATCCCCGCGCGACACCGCCGCCGCCGAGGTGAGTTTCCCCGACAGTTTCGCCGCCCACATTTGCCTGACCGACATCCGAGCCATGCGGGCAAGCAAACCCTTCAAATCCCAAAAGGCCAAATCCCAAAATACCGAGGACGCGAAGCCCAAGCGTGCGCTTCAAAGCGGAGTCAGAACCAAACGAGTCCCTCGCGATTTCGGGGATTGCTAAATGGGTATTGATTTATTTGAAGAGCGAATAAAGGAGGATGCTTGCCGCCAGGTTTCCCAACTTTTTGGTGTAGCACTGGGTTTTTCTGCGAAGCCGGGCAAGGGTGCGGCGGGTGGGTTGCGGTTGTTGCGGTGGACGCGGTGGGTGCGGTGGCGGGCGCTCACGCGCCGGCGACTTTGTTCTTGATGGACGCCACCGCGTTCGCGGCGGGGCGTGAGGAGCTTGGCGACGAAGCCGAACGACAGGGCGGTGATGCCGCCCATGGCATTTTGCGGGCGAAGTTCTTGATTTTGTTCATGGTGACTGGTGGGCGCGTGGTTGCGCCTGGCTCCTTTACTCCGCGCTCGCCGCCGCCCGCTCCGCAACCGGTGAATTGCAGCCAAATGCAATAGGCGGGGAGTTGGCACGGTTGGTGCCCATGAAAAAGCCCGGCGCTTTGGCGCCGGGCCTTGGGGGCATGGAGCGGGTGGGGGCGGCGTCAGATGCCGACGGTCACGCCGGGCCAGTTCGCGAGCGTGCCCGCATCATTGGTTGCGAGGCTGCATCCTGCCTGTTTTGCAAGCTGCACAAGCCAGAAGTCCATAACTTGCTTATGCCCGCTCGCCAGGCCCAAGATGGCCCGGTCTGGCTTTTCAATTGAAAAGACGACACGCCCAGGATGTGTCCCGGCAAGCTCCCTTTCGATGGCGTCCATCGCAGCCGGGGCGGTATGCGTGTTTTTCCCCATGACGGAGGTGTTCATCAGCAGGCGCATGGCGGAAAGATAGGTCTCAACCGCGACACCCCATCCGTCCGGTTTCACGCGGTCAAGCCAGTCGCGCGACCGCCGGTGTGACACGTGCCCCGCGTGAATTGCTGAAAAGAAAACATCGCTGTCAACCAAGTGTTTCATAAATCGTAAAGTGCCGCCCTCACTTCCTCATCCGTGACAGGCGGCCTATCGGGATCGGCTGCGATAATGACACGCCCTGGGCGGTTGCAGAGGTATTTCACCGCCTGTTTTTTCTTCGCACCGGGCGGTTCGGCAAACAGTTTTTGGCGGATGTAGCTGGACACGGTCCGCCCGCGCGCGGAACGGCGGATGTCCCTGGCTTCCTTTTCAGTCACTTTAAAGGTGAGTGTCGGCATGATGTATTACCGTAATAATTCGTCCGCCGGCGTGTCAAGGTGCCAGGGTGAGCAGTCTGGCGGGTTCGTAGCGGGAGGTTTTCCAGAAGAACACGCGGGGCGGCAGTTCGCAGGCGCGCAAGAGGCGTTCGTCGTTAAACTCCTCCGCCAGGTCGCCGCCGCGCGGCGGTTCGTGGCGAAGAGCGCCAGCGAGGTGCAGTTCATGCGGATGATCGGGTGCGCTTGCGGGCCGTATTGCGAGATGCAGAAGCGGCGGCGCCCTTCGTGCCGGCCCATGCTGAAGCAGCGGTGGAAGTCGCGGTCGTATTTGTCCACGTCGGCATCCGCCAGTTCCATGAAGCAGGCGCAGCGTTTCGCCCGCCAGAACATGTCCAGGAAGCGCGGGGGGAGAGTCCGTCTGCCACGAGGTGCAATCAGCCGGCCACGGTTCGCGCGGTTTGTGCAGGATGAGCGTGCCGGCGCCGACGCGGCGAAACTCCCGCGCCCTGTGCATGCACAGGAAGGTTTTGCCGCTGCCGGTGCCGCTGATGGTCGCGGTGTGCAGGTCCATGGGTTCAGTCGCGAGCGCGCGGGGGGCGGGGCTTCAGCGGAACACTTTGCGCGTGACGCCGCCGAGCAGCAACATCGCGCAAAGCGGGACGGCGACATCGGGGGTGGCGATGGCCAGCGCCAGGGTGACGCCCAGCGCGAGCGCCGCGGTCAGCGCGGCGCCGAGGGCTTCGGGCAAAGCCGTCTTCGCCTTCGATTCCGCGATGTCGGAAATGCTTTTGGTGATGCTTTCCACCAGGCCGAGGCTTTTCGGCGTGGGCGGCGGCGGTGGGCGCGGGCACGGGGTGTGCAGGCACCCGGATTTCAGGCACCGGCGGCGGCGCGGGCACGACGGCGTTTTCCTTGCGCTTCATCAGCGATTTGAGCCGTTCCCTTATCGCTGCGCTGTTTTTCGGACGGCTCGCCACGATGATTGCGTAGGACACCAGAAGGATTCCCAACGCCACTACCGGGCCGGGATTCCAGCCGCTCGTCTCCATCACATAGGCGGCGGTCTCCTGCAATTCCTCGTCCTCCTTTTTCGGCGGGAAAGCCTCCTCAGGGGTCCCCGTCACGATGCCCGTCCTCGTGTAGAGCAGCCGCGTGCCGGGCGGCGTCACCACTACGGGTGGGGCGCGCCGTTTCCCGTTCCCGTTCCCGTTTCCCGAAACCGCTCGGTCGGGATTAAGGACGGCGCCCGTTTCGGCTCCGTTTCCGTTTTCGCCAAACTACCGGTCACGGGCGGCAGCGCGGTTGAACCGAGCGCGGCGGCGCTCACCGTTTCCGGTTTCATTTCTGTTTCAGTGTTGCTCATGGTTTTGCTTGGGCACAAATCGACTCAGTTCGCTTTCCGGGATGTAAATGCGAAACGGAAAAGGCGGGTTGACCTGTATTCTCAGCGGGTCGCCAACAGGCAACTGGCACCGTCGCCTCACTGTCACGGGGTGCAGCGTTATCCCACAGCGCTCCAGCGCGGCGGAAAATTTCCCAGGCGTGTAGTGTTTCTCGTGCGGCGATGGCGCGGCGGGTTTCATGCGGTGAGGGGTTGCGGTTGCGTCGCCGCCGGTGACGCGGTTTTCGTGCATGTGTTGGGTGCTCTATTGGCCGCGTCTCCGGCGGCGGGAAAGAGGTGTTTGCGCAACAGCGTCCATGCTAGGCGCACGGCCTTTTGCTGGCGGCTCGCCAGTTGGGAAAACGGCACCGGCCATTGCTTCACTATGCGGAAGGAACCCTCCCTCCACGCCACGCGCGCCTCGCGCGCCTCGCGGTCGATTGACACGATTTCCACCGCGCGGATGCGCACAGCCTCCAGCCAGTCCCGGCAAACCCAGTAGGCCGCACAGGGGCGCGCGCCGTGGCCCATGGCAGACGGAATGTCGGGGCGAGTGTCGGCATTCCGGCTCATTTCAACAGCACCTCCCGCGCGCGCCGTCCCGCCGAGGTTCGTTTCGAGTCTCGTTGTTCATGCAAAACCCTTCTTTTTTTGGCGGGCCAAGTCCGCGAAAGAGCCAGAAAGCGGGTCGAAATCGCCGCGCGACGGCCCCGCCGCGGCTGGACAGTTACGGTCAAGACGTGAATATCCAATTTGGCTTCCACCCGCCGCCGCCCGCATCTCCGCCAGCCTCTCGTCGGCCTTCAGTTGCCGCGCCTTCGCCACGATGTCACGCACAACCTCCACCGCATCACCAATCCACGGCCACCCATGCCGCTCCGCCAACACCTCACGCTTGCGCTCCGACTGGTAATTCCACACCAGCGCGGCTGGCTCCCATGTCCGGCCAAAATAGGGCACGGAAACCAAGCGCGCAAAGATGCGGTTACGGATTACGGCTTTCCGATTTTGGCCCATCGGTTCGGGCAGTTCGCCGGCCGTTCCCGGCGCGTTTTCGGGCGTTTCCCCTAAAATGCCCTGTTTTCCCTTTAACCGCTCTCGACTTTCGAGCAAGGCCCGGAAACGGGCGTTTGCGTGCATTTCCGCTATCCGCTCTTTCCGCTTTTTCCGCGCCTCCAGACATGCCTTTTCCGCCCGCTTCTGTTCCTCGGTTTTCAACCGTGTGCGCTTCGGGCAATTCCAATCCTTATGCACCCAAGGGACCAGCTTTTCGCGTGCGCCTTTTTTGGCCACAAACCGACTTCCGACCTTCAGGACGCGGGCGTAACGCGCCGTCCGCTCCCGTTTGAAAACGCCCAGCGGTTGCACGCGCTGAAGCCGAAAAAGCATCTCATACCTATTCCCAATGGAAATCACTCTTTTGTAGGGGCGTCGCTTGCGACGTCCGGCTTGATAACCGTGCTCCAGCAACGGGCTTCGCAAGCGAAGCCCCTACATGGCTCTGCTTCTAAAGGGTACTTTCCACTGGGAAAGGGTATCATGCGTGCGTCGTAAATTCGCGGCGTCCAACGCAAACAAGGCGTCGGTCTTGCAAACGTATTTGACGCACTCGCGGATGTTTTCCAGCGAGCCAGACCAACCCCAATATGGATTTTTCGACTCAACCGACGCCATCAGCTTGTAAAGACCGTTCAATACAGGGTGATTTCACGGATAAGCGCCGTCTGTTCCCAAGGTGGAAACCAGCAAGGCTGATACATTAAAACATGCGCATGCCCATGCGCCAATGCCCCCTCTTTGTTGGCAATTATATTGCCCATCTCGTCAGTCATTGAGTCTATTTCCGCAGCGCGAAGGATGAAGAAGCATCCCCGTTTCTTCATAAACGACTGGGAGTTTAATTTGGAAAGCGCCCTGCCCATCTTCTGCAAGGTGATGCGTCCGTTTAATTCGACCGGCATGCGTTTACCCCATGTAAACAATAAAAACTAGTCGTATCGGTTATCTAGCCGGGCGAGCCATGCTTCCAAGTCCTTCATTATGGAAGCGCGCTTGCACCTCGCCTCGGACGGCAACAGGCAGCATTGGCGAGTTGAGCGCATCGCCCGATGCTCGCCGGTGAATAGGTCAACAAGCATCGTCTGCCTTTCGCAGTTTGTATATTCCATCGGGATGACGGCATGGGAAAACGATTCGAGCAAGGCGCATGTGTCGCTCTCAAGTTTGGCCTCATGGTCCCATGCCTTTACTCTTCGGTGTCAGCAGTCACGTGGCATGAGTTTGTGACCGCCTCGCGTGACTATCTGATTTGCCGCATCACAATGATTTGTGCGGTAAAATGAAGGGTGGAAGGGGCGATGTCTTCGAGTGCCACGAGCGAGTCGCCCGTGGCACTCGAAGACATTCGGATTGCGTGGGCACGGGCGTCTCCGCCCGTGTTTCAGCACAAGATATCCTATTTCCCGGCGTCCCGCTCGCAGCCTTTTCAGGAGCACGGACATGGCAGGCATCTCGCTTCACTCGGAACCAGTCCGCGATGTCGCGGGTTGTCGCTGGCTGGCAAGCCCGCGCTCCCTGTTCACGGACAGGACGCTTGTGCCATGCGGCTCGCGGCATACCGGAATTTCTGCGCAATGATGATTTCCCGAAGAAGCCTGCGGGCGATTGGCGTCACTTTTCTCCGCTGATTTTTTTCAGGAGGCGTGCGAACTCCGGATCGTCCCTGAATTCCGCCAAGTCCGGGTCCTTGAGCATCCAGCTGCGGTCGTCGTAGCCGAGTTCGATGGCGCGGGCGAGGGCGCGGAGGGCGTCGGGCTTGCGGGCGCTCAGCGCGAGGCTGCACGCGAGGTTGTAGTGCGCGGTGGCGTTGTCCGGCAGGAGTCGCACCAGCCGGCGGTCCATTTCCAGCCCGTCGGCGATGCGCCCGGCCTTGGTATAGAGTCCGCCCAGCAGCTCCATCACGTCCGTGTAGTCCGGTTCGTGGCGGAGCACGGATTCATAAAAACTGATTTCAAAGGCATGGTCGTCTTTTCGACTCATAAGGCGGAGGGAAATCTTTTCTATTTTTCCAAAAACATCAACCCGCGGTGTGCCGTCGGCGGAAAGCCCGGTGCCGGAATTTCGCGGCAAAACAAGACGCCGGCCCACCCGTCCGCCGACGCGCGCGCGGCCCGGTTTGCGCGAGCCGGGGCGGCGGGGTCGCGCGCGCCATCACCAGCCCCGGCGGGGCGCTCAGCGCGTCCGGTTCTTGCATGTCCCGTGCTGGCGGAGGGAGTCGCAATGCGCGTTGACTTGCAGGCGTTGCGAGACGGGTGTGAGGCCGAGCTTGGTCGAGACGGAGCTGCCATACCATTCCATGAAGGGCGCGTTGATTTCGAAAATCTTGTCGCAATCCGTGCAAATGACTTGGGCGACTTGGGTGTTGTTGTCGGTGTTGGGCAGGTAATACTTGAGGTTCTTGCCGATATCGACCTCGCGCACGAGCGAGCTTTCGATCATGATGGGCAAGGTGCGGTAAACGGTGGCGCGGGACACGGAATCGTCGATGTCGCGGGCGAAATCAAGCAGTTCCTCGGCGGTGAAGTGCTCTTTCTGCGCAAAGGCGGCCTCAAAAATCGCCATGCGCTGATTGGTGACGCGAAGGCCCTTTGAGGAGAGGTAGGATTTAAATTTGTCGCGGGAAGCTTCGTTATTCACGGCATTTACTGTCCCCGGGCCATGCGAACTGTCAAGAGCAGTAATCTCAAAAAGTCGCGATCTGGTCTCAATTGGAAGGACGACGGGGGACGCCGGTAATGGCTGAAGCTCTGAAGGGCTATCCCTGATTAATCCGGCTTCGTCTATTCGAGGGTTTTCGAGGGAAATCAGTATTCATTTTCAAGCATTTCCGCAAAAAGACTCGGGCCTGCACGGCAGTAGAGGGACAGAGGGAGAACGGATGCGACGTATCCCACACTTCAAATGCATCGGTCTCCATTTTAGCACCTCCTTCCCGCCTCACCTAGGGGTTGGGTCGGGCCTACACGTCCTTGGGGAAATCCGATTTCTGGGTATCAGGCTTTTTATACCCTTTGCAGTCAAAAATCACCTTTCTGGTAGGGCGAGGCGTCCCGCCGAGCCGTATGAACCGCTCGCGGCTCGGGGGGACGCCTCGCCCTACCTTTAACGGCTTCCATTGTGTGAGTTTCATTCGCAAAGGGTATTACCTTCTCATCATCCCCGAAAAAAACGAAATCCGCTCTCGAACAGACAAAGTCGGGTTAATCCCCTCATTTTCCTCAAACCATCGCTTTTTCTTCCCAAACCCGCCGTCGCTTTACAGCCCGGTACAGCCCGGTGAGACCCATCCCCAATGAAAATCACTCTTTTGCAGGGGCGTCGCTTGCGACGCCCGGCTTGATAGCCGTGCACTAGCAACGGGCGTGCACCAGCAACGGGCTTCGCAAGCGAAGCCCCTACATGGCTCTGCTTCTATAGGGTACTGTTCACTGGGAATGGGTATGACACCGTTTTTCGCTGGCGGTGGAGGGCTGGTAAACCGGAGTTTTTCACGGCTGCCAAAAGCGGCGTCGCCGGGTGCTTCGCGCTCTCTGCCGCCGCATTCCAAAGAGGCATTCCTAGGCGACGAGAGGGCGACGGAGGGCGGAGGGCGGCGGGAGGACGGCGCGGGAGGACGGCGCGGGAGGACGGGGTGGAGAGGGCGCGGCGGCGGGATGGGGCGGCGGGGCGGGGCGGGTTATTCGGCGGCGGGGGCGTCGAGGATGATCCATTTTTCGATGTCGAATTTGTGGGCGTTGAGCGCGGCGGCGCAGGCGTTTTTTTTCATCTGGGTCGCC
>JAIRTK010000065.1 GCA_031254955.1 Opitutaceae bacterium | reverse complement strand
GGCGGCGGGGCGGGGCGGGTTATTCGGCGGCGGGGGCGTCGAGGATGATCCATTTTTCGATGTCGAATTTGTGGGCGTTGAGCGCGGCGGCGCAGGCGTTTTTTTTCATCTGGGTCGCCGGGGAATTCAGGATCATCTGGATTTTTTGGCCGGGGATGTGGTGGCGCAGGAGGAGGATGGCGGCGGCGTGGTCGCGGTTGTCGTGGCCGGCGCCGAGTTGGCGGCAGGCTTCGTCGGCGGAGGGCGCCTGGCCGGTCTCGGTCATCATGCGGGCGGTGGCGTAGGCGCCAAAGCCGGCGCCGCGTCCGTCGTCGTGGAGGAGGAGCAGCGCGCCGGCGCCGTAGGTGACGATGTGGCGGATGGTGTGCTTCATGTGGTCGCGGTCGGCGGCGGCGCGCAGCGGGAAGCGGTTGAAGAGGGATTCGCCGTGGATGCGGATGACGGGGGCGTCGGCGGGGCCGGGCGTGCCGTGGGTGAGCACGACGAAGTCGCGGCTGGTGACGATGTCGTAGTAAACGTGGGTGCGAAACCAGTAGGGCGTGGTGAGGAGGCCGGCCAGGGGGTCGTCGGGGTGCGCGAGGGCGTGGGCGGCGAGGGCGGGGCGGTCGATGCGGACCAGGAAGCGGTCGGCGCGAAGGGGTTGGCAGCCGGTGAGGAGGGGGCGGGGGGCGGCGAGGTGGCGTTCCAGGGCGCCGGGGTCGGGGAAGGTTTTGGCGAACTGGGCGGCGTTGAGCAGGATTTCGTTGTCAACGGGTTTGACGGGCAGGAAATAGCTCGCCGCGTGGATGAAGCGGCGCGCGCGGGCGAGGGCGCGCGGGCGGAAGGCGGCGACGGGGGCGGGGGGCTGGGCGCGTTCGATGTCGGAGGCGGCGGGGCGGGTGAGGCGGTGGCCGCCGGTGGCTTTCGAGGTGAGGTAGGAGAGGTTGAAGGGCGAGGGTTCGTATTCGATGGGTTCGGCGGCGGCGATGTTGAGGCCTTGGGCGCGGAGGGCGTCGAGTTTGTCGGGGTTGTTGGTGAGGACGATGAACGCGGCGGTGATGCCGAGGAGGTGGCAGATGTGCGAGAGGTTGTCGTAGTTGCGGTGGTCTTTGCGCAGGCCCATGGCGGCGTAGGCTTGGAAGGTGTCGAGCCGGTCGAGCGAGGCTTGCACGAGCATGCGGTCGCGGGCTTTGCCGGCGCAGCCGACGCCGCGGCCTTCCTGCATGAGGTAGAAGAGGATGCCGCGGCCTTTTTTCGCGATGATTTCGAGGGCGCCTTCGAGTTGCTGGACGCAGTCGCAGTCGATGCCGCGGAGTGTCTCGCTGGTGACGCAGGAGGAGTGAATCCGGGTGTAAAGGGTTTCCGCGTCGCGGAGGTCGCCGTGGACCAGGGCGATGATGTAGTGTTTGTCGATGATGTCTTGGAAAATGTGCGCGCGGAATGTCCCGAAGCGCATGTCGAGCGCGCAGCTCGCGAGGTGGAGGGTCTGGCCGTAGAGGGGGCGGTCGTCGGGGTCGCCGGGGGCGCGGGCGCTGCCGAAGTCGTGCTGGAACTCGCGGATGAGCGCGGCGAAGTCGGGCGCGGCGTCCGGGGCGGCGGGAGCGGCGGCGGCGGCGGTTGAGGCGATGGCAGCGGCTGGAGCGGCGGCGGGGGCGCTGGCTGCGCGGGCGGGGGCGGCGGCGTGGGCGGCGTCTGGGGCGGCTGCGCGGGCGGGGGCGGCGGGTTGCGGGGCGGGGGTGGATTTGGCGATTGTGCTCAAGGGTCGGGTTGTGCTCAAGGGTCGGGCGGGTTTATCGGGCCGCGAAGGGGGGCGCCGCGCGGGCAGTTGGCGTTGGCAGTTTAAGTTTAAGTTGGTAGTTGAAGTTGGTCATTGGAGCTGGAGTTGAAATGCGAAGGGTCGGACTTAAAAAACGGATGCGCTTCTCGGTGAGGGCATGCGTTCGTGCTCTTTCTTCTTTCCTCTTTATCTTTATCTTTAGGGAAGTTTTAAAAATATGTTTTTAACCGTGAATGGGTGTGGATGGGCGCAAATGGACAGAATGGATGTGAATGGGCGCGAATTTAGAAAGGTGGAGCATGTGCATGATGATTGGATTGCTGTTTCGCACGCAGAGACGCGAAGGCGCGGAGAAAATCATTTTAATAATAACTGAGGTTATGCGCAGCGGCGCGGGGCGCTTCGGGGTTTGCGAGGGGGGCGCGGGTGCATGGCGGCTTTCATGGTGGCGCGGGCGCGTGGTGGCGTTTATGTCGCCGCCGGATAGCTGCCGAGCCACTTCACGAGGGGGCAGAAGGTGCGGAGTTCCGCGAGCGCCGCGCGCATCGGCGGGTCGTCGTAGTGGCCGGTCACGTCGAGGTAAAAGTAATAGTCCCAGGCTAGGCGGCGGCTCGGGCGCGACTCGATTTTGGTCAGGTTGAGGCCGCGTTCGGTGAGGGGTTTGAGCAGGCGCAGGAGCGCGCCGGGCTGGCGCGAGGCTTCGTCGCCGAGCGAGATGAGGAGGCTCGTCATGTCGCGTCCGCCGCCGACGGGGCCGGAGGGGGTCCGGCCCAGGACGAGGAAGCGCGTGGTGTTGTTGGTCCGGTCCTGGATGTCGCGTTTGAGCACCGGCACGCCGTGGCGCGCGGCGGCGAGGGGCGGCGCGATGGCGGCGGCGCCGGGTTCGTCGCGGGCGATTTCGACCGCGCGCGCGGTGCTGGGCGCGTTGAGGGGTTGCGCGTGCGGGAGGTGGCGCTGGAGCCAGAGGCGGCATTGGGCGAGCGCCTGGTCTTTGGAATAGACTTTGGTGATTTTCGCGAGCGGTTCCGGGGTGATGAGCGCGTAGGTGATTTCGAGGTTGAGTTGCGCGACGATTTTCAGCTCGGTGGTCACAAACTGGTCGAGCGCGTCGCGCACCGAGCCTTCGGTGGAGTTTTCAATGGGGATGATGCCGTAGTCGGCCTCGCCTTTTTCGACGGCGGTGAAGATGTCGGCGAAGGTGAGCAGCGGTTGGTAGTCCACGCTGGAGCCGAATTTTTTCAGCGCGGCGGCGTGGCTGTTGGTCGCCTCGGGGCCGAGGTAGGCGATGACGAGGGGTTTTTCCAGCGCGAGCGCCGCGGACATGATTTCGCGGTAGATGGCGCGGAGGGCGTCGTTTTTGATCGGGCCTTCGTTGAGCGCGGTGATTTTGCGGAACACGGCGTCTTCGCGTTCGGCGACGTAGATGGGGCCGCCGGTGTGCCGTTTGAATTTTCCAATTTCCGCGGCGAGCGAGAGGCGGCGGTTGAGCAGTTCGACGAGCCGGCGGTCGATGTCGTCGATTTTTTCGCGGAGGGGTTGGAGTTCCATCGGGCGGCGGGTGGGTTTGGGTTTAGTGGGTGGGGGGTGAGGGAGCGTGTGGTGGGTGGTGGATGGGGGACGGGGGGTGGTTTTCAGTTTTCAGGTTTCAGGTTTCGGTTTTCGGTTTTCGGGGTTTGGGGTTTGGTTTTTGGGGTTTGGAGTTTGGTTTTCACGGCTTGGTTCTGAAAACGGAAGAGGGAATTAACCACGGAGGGCACGGAGGGTGGTGGGTGGGCGGAAGGTGGAGGTGAGGGAGAGTGGAAGGTGGTGGTGAGGGAGAGTGGAAGGTGGTGGGTGGTGGGAGTTTTTTTCAGGGTGAATTTTTCTTTCATGGCTCCGTGTCTTCTGTGTCTCCGTGGTTCAGTCCGGTTTCCCGGTCATTGTCATCGGTGGCGACGGTGTTCATGTCGGTGTCGGTGCCGATGTCGGTGTCAGTGGCGGTGTCGGTGTCGTCGTCGGCGGCGGTGTCCGGGGGCGCGGGGGGCGGCGTGTCGTTGTCTTCGGCGGGAGGCTCGATGGGGTCAACCGTGACGGGGTTGAGGTTCGGGGATTCGCCTTCGCCTTCCTCTAGCGGCAGGCCCATGTCGGCATCGGCGGGCGGGCGGGTGTTGGCGGCGTTTTTCAGCCATTCGTCGATCTGGCGCGGCGAGAGCACGTCGGACGCGGGCAGTTCGACGAGGGATTTCACGCCGACGAAATCAAGGAACTTGTCCGTCGTGCCGTATTGCAGGGGGCGTCCGGGGAGGTCGGCGCGGCCCATGATGTAAACCAGTTCGCGTTCGATGAGTTTGTTCAGGCCGGCTTCGGCGGACACGCCGCGGATGCTTTCGATGTCGGTGCGCGTGGCCGGTTGCCGGTAGGCGATGATGGCGAGGGTCTCGATGGCGGATTGCGTGAGTTTCACCGGCGGCGGTTCGTCGCGGAGGATGCGTATCCAGCGCGCGTAACGCGGGTGCGTGACGATGCGGTAGCCGGACGGGCCTTCGATCAGCAGGTAAAGGTCGGCGGCGGCGCGCAGTTCTTCGGCGATGCTGTCCATGGCTTCGCGGATTTGCGCGCCGGTGATGAGCGAGGGGACTTCTTCGTAAAGTTCGGCGTCGTGTTCTTCGTCGGGTGTGTCGGCGTCGGGTTCCTCGGCGGGTTCGGAGGAGGAGGAGGAGGGGGTGTCGGCAGACGCGGAGGAGGCGGGCGCAAAGGAGGAGGCGGCGGGCGTGTCGAGGGCGGCGGCGGTGTCGAGGGCGGTGTCGGCGGGAGTGGCGGGGGTGTCGGCGGTGGCGTCGGCGGGCGTGTCGGCGTCATCGTCGGGAGCGTCGGCGGCGGACGTGTCGGCGGCGTCAGGCGCGGTATTGGACTCGTCGAGGGCGGGCGCCTCAGCGGTGGCGGCGGTAGATTCGTCGGTGGCATCGGCGGCATCGGCGTCAGGCGCGGGCGTGTCGGTGGCGGCGGCGAGGCGCGGCGGCGGGGCTTGCTCGTGGAAGCGGGCAAAGAGGTTTTGGATGTCTTTGACCGAAAGC
The DNA here is from genome assembly GCA_031254955.1 of Opitutaceae bacterium. Classification (GTDB taxonomy): domain Bacteria; phylum Verrucomicrobiota; class Verrucomicrobiia; order Opitutales; family Opitutaceae; genus Termitidicoccus. The sequence goes on along the minus strand of JAIRTK010000065.1, from coordinate 42 downwards.
GGCTGACTTGAGGAAAAAAGCAGTGCGCGGAGCACTTTTTGC